>DUCF01000042.1 GCA_012959965.1 Candidatus Thioglobus sp.
TCAAAGCGCTTGGCATTTTTGATGATTTTTCCATTATTATTTCTGGTGATACGCTTGCCAAGAAAAAACCCGATCCATTGCCGTTATTGCACAGTGCTTCGCATTTTAGTATTGACCCGAAGGACTGCATGATGCTGGGGGACTCTGTCAGTGATGTGAGGGCCTCAAGGGCGGCGGGTTTTGCTATTATTTGTATGTCTTATGGCTACAATCACGGCAACGATATTGCCAATGAAGAACCTGATTTAGTACTAGACTCAATGAGTGAACTTCGTGATTGCCTCTGATCAAAACAACGTTTGGCATCCTTATGCCAAGGTTCCCAGTGCCGCGCCAACGCATCTGGTCGAATCGGCAGAATATGTTTATCTAAATCTTGAGGGTGGGCGTCGAGTCATCGATGGCATGAGCTCTTGGTGGTCTGTCATTCACGGTTACAATAACCCCGTGCTTAATCAGGCGCTGAAAGATCAAATTGATTGCGTTTCGCATGTGATGTTTGGCGGCCTTACTCATCAACCTGCCATTGATCTTACTCAAAAATTGATCGACATCACCCCAGAGGGTCTTGAGAGGGTTTTCTTGGCCGATTCTGGCTCTGTCTCGGTGGAAGTGTCGTTAAAAATGGCGCTGCAATACTGGTACAACAAAGATCAAAAAACCAAAACGCATTTTGTTACACCGCGCGGTGGATATCACGGCGATACATTCGGCGCCATGAGTGTTTGCGACCCTGAAAACGGCATGCACCATTTATTCCAAGGCGTGTTGCCGCAGCATTTTTTCGTCACAAAACCAACGATTGGCAACACTCAAGAGGCGCTTGCTAATCTTGAGGCGACACTTAAAGATAATCACCAAACAATCGCAGCATTAATACTGGAGCCAATCGTGCAGGGCGCAGGCGGCATGAATATTTATGAGAGTGACTATTTATCAAGCGCACGAGCGCTTTGTGATGAATACGGCATACTGATGATCGTCGATGAAATCGCCACGGGCTTTGGCCGTACCGGCAAGTTATTCGCCTGTGAGCACGCCAATATTTCGCCAGATATTCTCTGCCTGGGTAAAGCGATGACAGGGGGTTATATGACAATGGCTGCCGCACTGACTACTGAGAAAGTCGCGGATACGGTGGGTGTTTTAATGCACGGCCCAACTTTTATGGGCAATCCACTTTCTTGTGCAGTGGCAAATGCCAGTATTGATCTATTGCTAAAAGATAATTGGCAAGAAAAAATTGAGACAATTGAAGCCATACTTAAATCAGAATTATTGCCTCTGAAGGACGAATCACTGATAGCCGATGTTCGTATTCTTGGTGCTATTGGTGTGTTGGAATTTAACGAGCCGCTTGACGTGCAAAGTGTCCAAGATAAGCTTATTGCTGCTGGTGTTTGGCTGCGTCCTTACGGCAAATTGCTATACACCATGCCGCCGTTTATTATTACTGAAACAGAGCTCACGACGATAACGCAGGCAATGCGTTCAATTGCTGAAGCGTAGAATAAAGATGCTTGTTCTGAAAGTATGTGGCCTTTGATATTACTTAGCGGAATCGTTCCAATACTGTGCAAACCAGTTTCGATGATTGTTCGCCTCTTCAATCAGCCAATCCCTTAATAGTCGTACAGGCTCTGCAGCAAATCCTTCATTCCGAGGGGCGAGGATATAGTAAGAATCTGGAGAGGGTAAGCGCACTGCAAAAGGAATGATAAGACTACCATCTTCTAGAAATTGTCGCGCAGTCACCTCAGCACCAGTCGTCATTCCATCACCTCGAGCAGCTGCCGCTAAACAGAGGGATGTTTGATTGAAAATCTGTCCTTTTTTTGCGTACATCGTATTTTCACCCAGCAAATTGACAAACATAGTCCACCAGTGCCTGCTTCTATTATGAATCAGGATGGCCTCATGAAAGCGGCCAGCTTCTAGTTTCTCTTGTGAAAAATATCCAGGTGCGCATACGGGAAATACAACGTTAGTAAAGAGTGGTTCAAACGAAAATCTATCCCAACTCCCTCTGCCCCAAGCAACCGCTAAATCGAATGTGTTTCCTTTGTTAATAACGGATAAATCGCTTACAGAGTTGATTGAAATTTCAATATTTGGGTATCTTTTCTCAAATGCAGGCAATCTGGGAAATAACCAGAGCTGGGTAAAATCTGCATCAGCAAGAATAGTTATTCTTTGCCTAGTGTTATCAGTCGGCTCCAACAACTTGTTAGCTAGAGAGTCAAAGCAATCTGAAATTGCCTGAGAGTAAAACCGGCCATCGTCTGTTATTTCTAATGATCGTTGCTTGCGCATGAATAACTTTTTACCTAAATAATCCTCCAGAATTGAAACCTGCTTGCTGACTGCAGACTGCGTAACCCCCAACTCTTCAGCAGCCTTGGTAAGGCTTTCGTATCTTGCTGCGGCTTCAAATGAGCGCATAGCAGTTAAAGGCGGCAATTTCCTTCTCATTGCATTCCTAAAAGTTGGTCATAGGTGGAATATTTAGAATTTGACATAGTTTAAATTATGCCATAATTTCCCACATTCGAATATATTCATGGAGTAAATATGCATTTATTGTTTCCAATAAAGGCAACAAAAGTCTTAAAGAAAAACTACCAACTTTGGCGCAACGCCAAAATAGGCGCTACACAATACTACATTTCTATCGAAAACCGAAGTCGAGAAACTGTTAGGGTGCTCAGTGCTGAGGTGGATAAATAAACAGCCAATACCATTAATTAGGTTAAACCAAACAAAGGAGAACGTTGTGGCTAGAAGATCAAGAAGACGAGGTGGCGAAGGCGGTGTTGGTGAAACGTCCAGTAAAATTTATCAACTGCCGAGACAACAATTAAAGAATCCGTATCTACCGACTGAAGTTCTTTCCGAGGATCAGCTAGAAACTATTCACCTGGCCTCTCTGAAAATTTTAAAAGAGATAGGTATTGATATTCTTTTGCCTGCAGCAAAAGAATATTACAAAAACGCAGGTGCCGATGTTGATTCAAATAGCGATCGGGTGCGTTTCGATCCTGCTATGGTTGAGAGTTTTATCGGATTAGCGCCGTCGACAGTAACTCTTTTGGCAAGAAATCCAGAAAACAACATGATCATTGGTGAAAACTATGTTCATTTCGACACCGTCAGTTCGACACCAAACGTATCAGATATTGACGGTGGGCGTCGACCAGGCAATAAAAAAGATTTTCACAACCTAGTGAGATTGGCACAGCACTTTAACGTCATTAGCTGTATTGGTGGTTATCCAGTTGAGCCTTTAGACTACCACCCTTCAACTAGGCATTTAGAGGCAACTCGAGACATTATTCAGTTGTCTGACAAGCCTATTCGTGGCTATTCCTTGGGCTTAACTCGCTTGCAGGATGCATTAACAATGTCAAAAATATCTCGGGGCTTGGGTGAGCATTCGGAGATAAATGACACCATTTTAATGACCACTATTAATGTCAACTCACCGCTAGTGTTGGATGACGCTATGCTGGAGGGAATAATTGAGATGGCAAAAACCAATCAGTTGAGCATCTTAACGCCGTTCACCTTGGCCGGTGCGATGGCACCGGTAACGCTAGCAGGGGCTATTGCTCAGCAGAATGCTGAATGTTTAGCAGCCTATATGTTGTCTCAAATTGTGGTTCCTGGTGCGCCAATTATGTACGGTGGCTTTATTTCCAATGTTGATATGAAGTCAGGCTCGCCTGCCTTTGGTACACCCGAATACGTCAAAACAGCAATGGCGGGCGGTCAACTGGCGCGCAAATACGACCTGCCATATCGCTCCTCTAACGTTAATGCATCTAATGCGGTCGATGCACAATCGGCTTACGAATCAGTTTTCTCGTTATGGGGTGCAATTATGGGTGGAGCTAACCTTCTTAAGCACGGTGCGGGTTGGATGGAGGGTGGCTTGGTGGCCTCTTTCGAAAAATTCATTCTTGATGTTGATTTACTGCAAATGTTTACTGAGTTTTTGACACCAATAAAGGTATCGGATGCAGAATTGGGCTTGGAGGCAATCGCCGATGTTGGGCCCGCAGGACATTTTTTTGCTACCGAGCACACACAAGAGCGTTACAAAACGGCTTTTTATCCACCTATCTTATCCGATTGGCGTAATTTTGAGTCTTGGCACGAAGCAGGCGAGCCCAAAACACATGAGAAGGCAAATACTGTTTATAAACAAGCTTTAGAAGAATACCAACAACCGCATCTTGACGCATCAATCAATGAAGAGCTGATTGCTTTTGTTGACAGGCGTATCGCGGAGGGTGGTATCGCAACAGATTTTTAAATCATCGCAAAGACTAGCGGATTTTATTCAGCCAGTTGTACAGTTCGGTTCGTAGTATGCTAGGTGCCAAGTCATCCTCTCTCGCCCCTAAGCGGCTTGCTGCCTCACCTACTGGATTGCTGCCGACCTTTCTGAGATTGTTCGCCAAAGACGCCCCACTGGAGAAAAAGCCGCCGGGGGAGTCAACAATATCGGCAAACTGGCTGGGTGTCCCTTCGGGGTGATATTGCATACCCCATATGCTTTGACCATTCTGCTCGTACACCATAGCTTGAACCTCAGAGTGCTGATTAGTCGCTGTCAGTTCAGCTCCTGATGGCAGCTCAGCTACCTCGTCGCGGTGAATGCAAAGACAGGAAAACATCTTGCGACGGCCCTCGTGTAAAGCATGCTGAGAGCCATGTTCGGTTAATTGGATATCTCTAGCAATCCCCAGTTCCATGCCGTTTGGGGATTTGTGTATGCGCCCACCTAGAACAACACAAGCGAGCTGCATGCCGTTGCACGAGCCTAATATCGGCTTTTGGACTGTCAGAACTTTTTCCATGCTAAGACGTAATGGTTTAGCTTTTTTATCACTTACAGACCACTCGACACACGAACCTGTAAAGACAACGCCATCAATGTCATCAAGCTGCAAGCTATCAATCGTAAATTCTGGCGAATAAGGTGTGGCAATTTGGATATTAAGATCTGCCTGGCAAGCAATTAAAGCATCGCCATAACTCTCAGCATTGCCTCGCGATCCTAGACGGGCATTATTTTTTATTAATTCGGTCGAGTCACTCTCGATAATGAGTATTTTTGTCATTGTTATTTCCTTTTAAGGTGTTGATATCCACAATATTATTTTATTCCAAAGCTAACTTGCCACTGAGTAGCGACTCCAATTCAAGGCTTATTAAATAGCCCCCTGCAAAGACACCTAGAAGGGTGTCAGGCAAAGAAATAATAGCGAGTAATTCCATAATCATAAAGCAATGTGAACAGGATGTTGATATATTTCAGCTGGCGTTCAGCGTGCAACCAAGCGCAGTATGTCCAAATAATACAAAATGGTAGACTTACAAACATTGACAGTCGATGCCAGTCTTGAATAATGGCCATGGTGCTGAAAATGCCTAGCACTAAGGCAAGCCATTTGAGCTCTTGTTCGTATTTTTCGAGTTTGATTAATAGAGCCATAATAATGTTAGACTGTTCTTGAAATGTTCATATATTATTTGTAAAATTCAAGCTTGGGCGAAATCATTTAGTCAATAAATACACGGTAATTTTTTATGAATGAGTACATTCTCTCGGCCTTGATATTTGGCTTAACAGCTGGCTTGCAGCCAGGCCCCTTATCTATTTTGGTTGTTCAGCAGACACTCGAGCGCGGGTTATTCAGTGGCATCAAGGTAAGTTTTGCACCTGTTATTACCGATGGCCCGATTATTTTTGCAGTAGCAGTCGTTTTAACGCAATTTAAAGATATTTCGTTATTTATTGGCATATTAAGCCTAGTGGGCGGGCTGTATTTGGGTCTGCTTTGCGTCAAAACATTGCAAGTAAAAGAGGTGAGATTTTCCGGCTCATCGGATACAAGTAGCTCTTTGCTGACAGCAATCAAGGTTAATTTTCTCAGTCCTAATCCATATTTATTTTGGTTTACAGTGGGTGGCACTTATTTTGCACTCGGCGCAACAAATGAGGCGATTGTCTTTGTACTGGTTTTTCTAAGCAGCTTGGTGTTGTCCAAAATAGCCATTGCCCTGGTGGCATCCAAGTTTCGTGAGTCTCTAGAAAGTCGCGCCTACCTGTGGATTATGCGAGCTTTGGGTTTGGCGCTAGGTGTATTTGCAATTTCATTTCTAATCAAAAGCTACGAACTGCTATTATAAAAAGCTACTCCTTTGTTGTGATTGCCAACCTTGCTATTATGTGCCGCTATTCCCCAAATGATTGAATAGCCTCGATTAACTCCTCTGGCGCTTCCCAATTCAACATATGACCCTTGTCTTCAACCCATACGTTTCGTGCATTGGGAATCCCCTTGCCAAGCGCCTCGGAGTGCCAAGCTGGTGTCGTATTGTCTTCTTTGCCGCAGATAACTACACACGGAAGTTGAATTTCTTTAAGGCGATGGTAGTAGTCTTCTTTGGCCATTGCCTCAGAAATAGGTGTAAGTTTATTATGGGGTTGAGCTGGAAATAATTGCTTGAGCGCTTTGATCGCCGCTGGTACGGGTGATTCTTTGAAATTCGCCTTGGAGCGAGTTGGTTTTAAGAGTGTAGAAATAAAGCGACTTTCAGTGACTTTGGATTTTGGCTCGGGTGAAGCCGCTTGTGAGGCTGCCTTTCTTGGCGGCCCCGTTTCGCTTGCTTATGATCGATTTGACGAGGGCACTCGCAAGCAAGTTAAATCCGAATACCTTGAATCGCTTAAGAATTATTACGACGGCAGTAGTTACAAAGTGCCGGGTGAGTTTGTTATAGCAACAGCTTGTAAACGCTAGATTTATTCACTCGATTGGATCGACGTCTAAAAACCAGCGCACTGAGCCACTTGCCTTAATGCCATCAATATGCTTATACATTGTGTTGAGCATACGGTGCAGTGCTTGCCTTTCGACAGATTGCAGATAGAGATTGAAGTAAAAATAATCGGCTTTTTTCTCAATCACACCGGGTACCGGCCCCCAAATTTCAACGGTTGACAAATCGATGCTGCGCAGAAGTTGTGCCACTTCATTTAAAAACGCCTCGGCTTGCGCTTTGTTTTTCGCATTGGCGCAGATCATCGCCTGATGCGAGAATGGTGGCAATTGAGTTTGTTGGCGTTCTTTGAGCAAGGAGCTTGCGTATTTGGTGTAATTCGCTTGTCGAACGTATTCAAAAATAGGGTGATTGGGATAGCGCGTTTGGATGGCAACCTCACCTTTGTGCTCACTGCGTCCAGCTCGGCCAGAGACTTGAATCAATAATTGTGCCAAATTTTCTGTCGCTCTAAAGTCCAGAGAAAGCAAGCCAACATCCACATCCAAAATCCCCACGAAAGCAAGCTGTGAAAAGTCGTGCCCTTTGGCAAGCATTTGTGTGCCGACGATAATACAAGGTTCGCCAGAGTTGATTTTCTCTAAGTGTTGAGCAAAAGCTTTTTTCCTGCGAGTGGTGTCACGATCAATGCGAATGATGTCTGTATCCGGAAAATACGACTCCAGATTTTCTTCGAGTCTCTCAGTACCGTACCCCAATACTTTGAGGGTTGACTGATTGCAAGAAGGGCAAGAGGATTCTGGCATTTGTTCAGCGCCGCAGTGATGGCATTTAAGGCGATTAATATGACGGTGATAAACCATCTGCGAATCGCAATGATTGCATTCTGCTTTCCAGTCGCATTCTGTGCAATAGAAAACGGGCGCGTAGCCACGGCGGTTAATAAACAACATCACTTGGCGGTTGTTTTTAAGATGGCGCTTCATCTTGTCTATCAACGGCAAAGACATTGCTTCAGCGCTTTGAGAGCGCATATCAATTAAGCTTACTTCGGGCATCACGGTTTCCCCAGGGCGCGTACTGAGCACAAGGCGTGTGAGCTTCTTATCCATGACGTTTTTTAACGTTTCAAGAGAAGGTGTTGCGGTGCCAAGAATAAGCGGTGCATTGGCGAATTTGGCCCTCATAAAGCTTAAATCTCGAGCGGAATAACGAAAACTGGACTGTTGTTTGAATGAGCCATCGTGTTCTTCGTCAACAATCACCAGCCCTAGGTTGGGCATTGGTGCAAAAATTGCAGAACGTGTACCAAGCACAACATTGGCTTCAGCGCTTTTGGCCATGAGGTAGGCGTCGGTTTTTTGTGTTTCGTTGAGCTGTGAATGAATGGCCACCACCTTGCCATCAATGCGTTGTTCAAACCTGGCAATCATCTGTGGGGTTAGGCCGATTTCTGGCACCAGAACCAACACCTGCTTGCCTTGTTTTAAAAGAGCCTCGGTAATGCGTAAATAAACTTCGGTTTTGCCACTGCCAGTGACGCCGTGCAATAAAAAGCCGTTAAAGCTATCGGCGCAGCCCAAAATAGTTTTAATGGCGTTGTCTTGTTCGCTTGTCGTTTCAAACTCAGCGGGCGTAATTTGGTTGTCAAATGCACGGGCTTTTTTAATCTCGGCGGGCTTGCCTAATCGCAGGTTTTTTGGAATCGCGCTTGCAAGTACCTCACCAATTGGGTGGTGATAATAGTTAGCCGCCCAAAAAAGAAAGTCTAGGATGTCTTTGGATAGTAATGGCTCGTTGTCGAGTGCTTCTTCAACCGACTTGAGTTTGTCGAAGTCGCTTTTATCCTTATGCGATAGCACTATCCCAACAACTTGTTTTCGCCCAAATGACACTTTAACGCGTGCACCAATAGACACGTCATCATCACACAAATAGTCAAATGACTTGTGCAGTGGCACAGGGATAGCAACTTCAATTATTGACGACAAAGTGGATTACTTTAGGGATAAAATAAAATCATTTTAGCAATATTAAATAATTATGGTCGTTATTCAGAATATCATTAATGAATCTTTAGTCGATGAAGCTGCTCTTATCAATAATGCTCAACAATGTATGGATGAGTTTAATGTCGGTGACTCTGAATTATTGATTCGAATTGTGTCCCCCGTTGAAATTCAAGTACTGAACAACGAGTATCGATCTAAAAATCAACCAACCAATGTGTTGGCATTCCCGGGAGAGATTCCACCCGAAGTTGAGGAAAAAATTCTAGGCGACGTAGTTATCTGTGCCGACGTTGTTAGGGAGGAAGCCATTGTTGCTGGTAAAGAATTTTCGGATCATATGACTCACTTGGCTATCCACGGTCTACTTCATTTATTGGGCTATGATCATCACGACATGCCTGAGGCCAGTGAAATGGAAGCGCTCGAGATCGGTTTTTTGCAAAATATTGGAATTAGTGACCCGTATAAATAATCTGGACTTTATTTGACTTCAGTCATCTCGCCAATACGCTCCATGGCGTGTAATTCACCCTCTACGTAGTACATTCTTAGCGTTTGTCGCTCCCAAGGTGGGATATTGGCCTCTTGCAGGACCTTTTTAAGGCTTTGCGAGTGTTTTTTACCCTTGAGCTTCACTTTTTGCCCTTCTTGGCGGAAGTGAATAGCAAAATTTGGCAAATTATTGAATTCTGCAAAGTGCGGGCAATCTCTAATCTGCTGAGGTGCTTTTTTGTCAATAAAGTAAAGCTCACCCTGGAAGCGGCGTAATTCGTAATCGTGCCAAGCAACCAGTGATTTCGCATCTTCTTTGGCACCAATAAGTGTGGTGATTTCCACCATCACTTTTTCACTCGGCGATAAATAATTCAACTTGTTAAGGTGCTGGCGAATCACATTGACCATACGTGTGTCACTTAAGCGCATTAACCCTTCGGTTTGCAATTTACCGTTCTTAATTAGCGCGTGGATTTCAATGTCCATTTCTGCCAATTGACGAATTAAATCAAGCGCATCGGATTGATGTTTGGCACTTCTGGCAATGTTGCTAACCAAGCCTTGGAATACTTTTGCAAGATTCGGCACGTATTCTAAGCGCAACAAGTTTCGGCGAAAATTAAGGTTGTGATTGCTATCATCCTCTATCCAGCCAAGATGATTGCTAACGGCGTATTCTAAGATTTGTTTACGAGAAAGTGCTAGAAAAGGGCGGTAGAGTTCACCGTTATCAAGCTGTTTGCTGGTTGGCATTGCCGCTAAGCCAGCAACACCACAACCACGAAAGAGCTGTAATAACAGAGTTTCTGCTTGGTCGTCTTGGTGGTGTGCGGTGCACAATACCTCGTTATCTTTTAATTCTGAAGTTAATGAAAGATAACGTTTTTTACGCGCAATTTCCTCAATGTTTGATGTGTTTTCAATGCTAATGTCGACACTTGTGAAGTCAATTTCTGCCCTTTTACACAGCGATTCACAGAAGCTTTGCCACTGGTGACAATACATCGAGAGGTTGTGATTAATATGAACAGCTCTAACTTGTCCAGGGTAATGCTTGCACAAGTAGTGCAAGAGTACAACAGAATCCACGCCACCACTGAGGGCGACGACAATATTTTTGTCGCTTAAGTAATTGTCTTTATTCGTTAAATCGTCCAAAGCCAAGGAGTTTAGTGTGACGTTCTCTAAGAAGTTGATCGGTTGGGATTTCGCTCACAGCCTTCAACTGTTTTTTAATTGCTTTCTTTAGTAAATCGCAAGCTTGCGCGGGGTTGCGGTGGATGCCGCCCAATGGTTCAGGAATAATCTTCTCAACCAGTTTGTTCTTTTTCAGGTGCTTGCTTGTTAGTTTAAGTGACTCAGCAGCAATATTTGCTTTTGATGCGTCTTTGTACAGAATTGATGCACAACCTTCCGGGGAGATCACAGAGAAAATGCTGTATTCAAACATCATTGTTATGTCAGAAAGACCAATCGCCAATGCGCCGCCAGAGCCGCCCTCACCAATGACGATAGAAATAATCGGTGTTTTTAGGGTTGACATTTCGTAGAGATTTCTAGCAATAGCTTCACTTTGTCCGCGCTCTTCAGCGCCAATACCGGGGTATGCACCTGGTGTGTCGATAAAGGTAACAATCGGCAATGAGAATTTTTCTGCCATTTTCATCAATCTCAAAGCTTTACGATAGCCTTCAGGCCTTGCCATGCCAAAGTTGTGATGAAGCTTTTCTTTGGTAGAGCGACCTTTTTGTTGGCCGATAAATATGAATGACGTGTTGTCAATTTTGGCAATACCGCCAATCATTGCTTTGTCATCTGCAAACGCACGATCGCCGTGTAACTCTGTGAACTCATCAAAAATGGCGTCAATATAGTCGAGCGTGTAGAGTCTTTTTGGATGTCTCGCGAGCTGCGAAATTTGCCAATCTGAAAGCGATGAAAATATTTTTTTCGTCAGCGCTTCGCTTTTTGCTTTAAGCGCATCTATTTCCTGGGCGATATCGGCATTTTCCTTGACATTTTCAAGGGCTTGGATTTTGCCTTCTAGGTCGGCAATCGGTTGTTCAAAATCAAGGTAATCTAAGTTCATTTATATCGCAAAAAAGCCGTTCATAATTATCTGTGATTATAGCAGATGCTATGACTATAATCTGTCAATGGAATGACCCATTCTGATCTCTCTTGTCAATGTTCTAACGCCCGCATTTTGAGGGCTGGAAAGTAATAAGAAGGCTCTCCATGAGGTCGGCGGACACGGCTGTACGGTTTGTGGTTTATAGGATAAGAAAAGACATGATTCAATCAGAAAAAACAATGTCGTTATTGATGGTGCTCGCAATGTTCACTTGGGCGCTCGCAGCCATTGCAGCCAAAACGCTGTCTGGTTATATCAGTGAAAACGAAATCGTTGTGTATCGTTACTTTTTAGCCGCCGCTTCAATGGTGCCAATCTTGCTGTTTATGGGTTTGTCATTCAAAATTGATTGGAAAAACTTGGCCCTAGCACTGCTTATTGCGCTGTTCACCATTGCTAATGTTCGATTTTATTTTATGGGTGTTGATCTCGGTACAGCAGGCCTTGGGGCCGCACTGGTGACTGTGCTTATCCCAATGATTGTGTATTTATTGATGTTGTTTTCTAAGCAAGAGAGGCCGCCGATAAAGGATTGGGTGGCGCTTATTTGGGGTGCTGGCGGTGTGCTGTTAATGATGAATGTCACCGAGTTTGGTATTGGTGAATTGCTGACGGGCGCTAATTTGTATTTTGTTATGGCGGCATTTTTCTGGGCATTAATCAGTGTCAGCGGCGCATGGATGAAAGGTGTTCACGTGCTGACCTTTGGTTTTTATGTGTGCTTGTTTACTTTTTCAATCGATTGGTTTTTGAGTTTTGATGTACCTCTTTCCACTTTGTTGGATATGGACCGATATTTTTGGATTAGTATTTTAACGGTGTCGATACTTAGCACAACAATCGCCGGCACAATTTATTACGTGGGTCTCAGAGTTTTGGGCTCAAAAAAATGTTCAACATACTCGTTGTTGACACCATTTTTTGCCATTGCCATGGGCGCGCTATTTTTTGGCGAGTCGCTCACCTTGCAAAATGCAATTGGCACTTTGATGGCTGTTTCGGCCTTATTTATATTGCAAAATATAAAAATTAAAGGCGTTATGCCGTACAGATAACACAGAGATATTATGGAATTAAACGGTTTTATTATTCTTTTGATCACTGCTTGGGTGTTTGCAGTGACGCCAGGCCCAGGCACTTTAGCCTTACTGTCGATTAGTACTTCGCGTGGTTTTAGGCCCTCGATGTTTTTTTCAGTAGGCGCAACGCTTGGCGACATGATGTATTTAACTCTGGTGATTTTTTCACTTGATGCGATCGCTGAATACATTGCCCCAGTAATGAGTTTTGTTCGTTATTTCGGTGCTGCATATTTAATGTATTTGGGTGTTTCTCAATGGCGTTCTGGTGACATCTCGCTTGAAGGTAGGCCCGATAAACGCTCAAGTGCAAAAGAGTTGGCGACCGGATTTTTAGTGTCCGGCACTAACCCTAAAGTGATGATTTTTTATATATCAGTCTTACCTGCGGTGATTGAGCTAACAGAAGTCAGTGTTTTCTACGGTGTGCAAATAATCTCCACTGTGGGTCTGGGTGTCATGTTTGGCCTGATAGTGATTTCATTGTTAGGTAAGCAGTTGAAAAACCTAATTAGCACGCCCAGTATGGCCAAACGCGTAAACCATATTTGTGGCACTGTGATGATTGGTGTTGGTTTAGCTTTGGTGTTCGTGTGAAGTCGGATAAGCTCTTCTCTTTTCTAATGGCGCTGGCGATGCTCGCTTGGGCCGGCTCGTTTGTTAGCGCCAAATATTTGGCTGTGTATATCAATGAGCATGAGTTGGTGACTTATCGTTATCTAATCACCACGTTGACAACCTTGCCGGTATTGATGTTTTTAAATATCAGCTACAAAATCGATATGCGTAACTTGGCGATTGCGGCAATTACTGCCATTTTGTTAGTTGCTTATACTAAGTTGTTTTTTCTAGGCACCAAGATTGGCACCGCGAGCTTGGGTGGGGCGTTGATCACCACTTTAATGCCGATAATTGCCTTTGTGATCGTGTTGGTTTTCAGCAAGAAAAAGCCAATAGCAAAAGACTGGCTGGCGCTGTTTATCGGTGCAATCGGTGTTTCAACAATGCTCGAAGTTTGGCAATTTGATTTAGATGAGATTTTTAGCACGGCAACCGTGTTTTTCTTATGGGCAGCGACCAGCTGGGCATTGATGTCGATTGCAACATCACAGAGTAAAAGAGTTAGCCCCATTTTGCTCAGCTTTTATATTTATTTGATAGCCACGCTTTTTAATACTGTTTTCTTTTATGAGAATGTCAACGGTAGTGTGTTTGATATGGATGGGACATTCTGGTTGAATATGTTATTAATGTCTATTGCTAGCACAACTTTTGCGGCAACGGTGTATGTGGCTGGCATGCAGAGGTGGGGCTCTAAATGTACAGTGTTTACTTTTCTGGTGCCGTTTTTTGTTATCGTATTGAGTGCTACCTTTTTAGGGGAGTCAATCCAAGTGTCTACGGTGGTGGGCGCCCTGCTAACTGTTGCTGCTTTGGTGTTGATTAACAATATAAAGCTCGAGGATTTTCGGCGCGGATTTAACTAACTGCGTCGATATCTCTTTCTTGTAAGTCTTGCATGATTGCAATACGCATGTCTTCGGTAAAATCAAACCAATCGAAAATCTCGTTCATGTGGCGTTTACAGCCAACGCAATAGTTGTCCTTGTTGTATTTGCATATGCTTACACAAGGGCTAGTGATTCTTTTTAATCGGTCTGTTTCACTCATATTTGAGATTATAAGTTACAACACAACTATACTGATTCGATACACCCTATATTTTTCGATATTATTGTATGATTTTTTCAATACTTGGCCTCTTATAACCAACTCTCGAATTGACTAAGAAAAATCGGTGTTTTGACTTTAGCCTGATTGCTGAAAGTTTGGCGTGAAATATTCATGGCGAGGGGCTTGATATCGGCTTAGTAAATTGATATTGCTGCAGCTGACACGCTACCGTGCGTGCGTATCGCAAGAATCATTCGATAGTGGCTGAGTTGAAGTCGAAGCATATATTAAATTTACTTATATAAAAACAAAGTATTATTAATTATACATATATGTTGTGCCGCCCTATAATGAAGTCTTTAGCCGAAAGGTGTTGATATGAGACGAGTAGATTAACATCTTCGAGTCTGAAAAAAAACTTGGGGGAGTATGACACAGAAAAACTACGACGCAATAATCATTGGTGCAGGCATTATTGGTGCTGCTATCGGTTACGAAATGGCAAAAAAAGGTAGGCGTTCATTAAATATTGACATGTTGCCAGCAGCAGGCTACGGCTCGACATCAAACTCTTGTGCGATTATTCGTTTGTATTACTCAACACTTGATGGTTGCGCAATGGCATACGATGGTTATAACTATTGGAAAAATTGGCAAACTTATCTGCAAGCACCCAAGGAAGAGGAGTTGGTGAAATTTCATGAATGCGGCACCTTGTTAATGAAGACTCAGCAAAACGGTGGCCTCAAGAAACAAATGGCGCAGCTCGATGCACTTGATATCTCATACGAGCATTGGTCAGTTGAGAAAATTATGCAGCGTTATCCGTTTTATGATATGGCAAATTTCCACCCAGCGAAACCGATGAACGATGAGGATTTTGGCAAGCCAACCGGAGGTAGAGTGCAAGGTGCAATTTTCTGTCAAAAAGGCGGCTATATCTCTGATCCGCAATTTGCAACGCGCAATTTGCAATTGGCTACAGAGCGCGTTGGTGGTGAGTTCTTGTTTAACTCGCGAGTAGCTGAAATCCCTACTGAGAATGGAGTTGTTCAAGGAGTTGTGCTGAAGGATGGCACACGAATCAATGCCCCTGTGGTTATTAATGTGGCTGGTCCACATTCTCAAAAAACCAATGCAATGGTTGGCGCTGAAATTGACATGAAAATTACAACTAGTGCGTTAAGACAAGAGGTAACACACTTGCCAGCACCTGAAGGTGTCGATTATTCTGCTTTTGCTACTGTGGTTTCTGATAGCGATATTGCGGTCTATTCGCGCCCTGAGATTGGCTCAAACATTTTGATAGGTAGTGAAGACCCAGAGTGTGATAAACATATTATTGTTGATCCGGATAATTACGATAAAAACTTTACGGATCAATGGACTGTGCAAGCAATGCGCATGGGTCAACGTATCCCAACTTTAGGTGTGTCAAATAAGCCAATGGGCTGTGTGGATTTGTATGATGTCACCGAAGATTGGTTGCCAATTTATGATAAGTCATGTATCGAAGGTTATTATATGGCTTGTGGCAGTAGTGGTAATCAGTTTAAAAACGCAGCTGTTGCAGCTAAAGCTATGGTTGGATTAATTGAACATTGTGAAGCCGGCGGTGATCACGATAATCAGCCGTTTAAATACCAGCTTGAGACCGTTGATCATAAAATTAATATGGGAACATTCTCTCGTTTAAGAGAAATAAACCAAGATAGTAGTTTTTCAGTCTTGGGCTAGTTACTGGGAGTTGTCGTGAAAGAATCTTATCAAGCAGTGGTTATTGGTGGGGGCATTGTAGGTGCTTCGGTACTCTATCATTTATCTAAGTTTGGCTGGAGTAATGTGCTCATGGTTGAGCGATCCGAGTTAACTTCAGGCTCTACTTGGCATGCCGCCGCTGACTATCATGGCTTTAACGCTGACCCAAATGTGGCGGCGCTGCAAGCATACACGATTGAACTGTACGAGGAGATCGAAAAAGAAAGTGGATATAGTTGTGGTAAACATAAAACCGGCGGTGTGATGATTGCTAGTACACCAGAGCGTTGGGAGGCGGTAAAGACATTTCACTCGACTTTGCGCGCAATGGGTATTGAGAGAGCGAGATTGGTTAGTCCTGAAGAAGTTGACGAGTTAACCAAAGGCTTAATTGTTACGAAGGATGTGCTGGGCGGTTTGTTCAACCCAGAACAAGGTCATGTTGATCCAAGCGGCACCACCAACGCTTATGTAGGTGCGGCAAAAAAACGCGGCGCTGAGGTTGTCACTCATAATAGAGTGCTAGAGTTGAAGCAGCGTGCTGATGATTCTTGGGATGTCGTTACTGAGCAGGGCAGTATTCACACTCAACATGTTGTTAATGCCGGTGGTCTTTGGGCCAAACAAGTTGGCGAAATGGCTGGTGTTAGCTTGCCTGTTATGCCTTATGAGCATCATTATTTGGTTACTGAGTCGATTAATAAAATAAAAGAATTGGATGAAGAGTTACCAACAATTGTTGACCCGGAGGCGTTAACTTATATGCGTCAAGAAGGTCAAGGGTTGTTGTTAGGGCTTTATGAAACAAACCCAAAGCCATGGAATGTTGATGGGGTGCCGTGGAATTATGGTATGGATTTGATACCAGAAGATATAGAGAGAATTAGTGATGAATTGATGAAGGGCTTTGAGCGTTCCCCCGCCCTTTCTAAAACTGGTATCAAGCGCTGGGTTAACGGCGCTTTTACTTTTACGCCGGATGGCAATCCACTAATTGGCCCTGTGGGCCCCAAAGGTTTTTGGGTTGCTTGTGGTGTAATGGCTGGCTTTTCCCAAGGTGGCGGTGTGGGCAAGGCTTTGGCAGAATGGATGGTGCATGGTCGAACTGAGGAGGATGTATTCTCAATGGATGTCTGCCGTTTTGGTGATTACTGCTCAAATATCGAGTATTTGCGCGAGACATCAAGCCAGTTTTATGCGCGTCGATTTAGGTTGGCTTATCCTAACGAACAATTGCCAGCTGGCAGGCCTTATAAAATTTCTGGCGCTCACGTAGATATGAGTGAGGCAGGCGCACGTTGGGGTAATAATTGGGGCATGGAAATGCCTTTGTATTTCGCGCCTTCCAAAGATTTTATTGAGACAGGCACGTTGCACCGTTCTGAAGCCTTTGATGTGGTGGCAAAAGAGTGTGAAGCGGTTGCAAGTTCTGCGGGTTTGATGGACATTACTGCTTATTCACGTTATGAAGTTAAGGGGTCTAACGCCCAAGCTTGGCTGAGCCATCTTTTGGCATGCGCGATTCCAGGACCGGGCAGGGTTAAATTAGCGCCGATGCTGGCAGAGGATGGCCGTCTAAAAGGCGACTTAACTTGCCTAAATTGGGGTGATGGCACCTATTGGTTAATGGGCTCGTATTATTTACGTGGCTTTCATATGCGCTGGTTTAATGACCACTTGCAAGGTGGTGTTGAGGTAAATGATTTATCTGAAGTTATCGGCGGTTTTACCTTGAGCGGTCCAAATTCGAGAAAAATTTTGAGTCAGCTAATTCAGACCGACCTTGAGCAACACAAAATGATGTCGTGCTTTAAAGCCGAGCTTGGTATGTTCAGCGTTCGTCTTGCGAGAATGTCTTTATCGGGCGAACTGGCTTATGAAATTAATTGCCAATCAAGCGAACATGCAGCATTGCGACGCACACTTTTAGCTACAGGAGAGAGTTTTGGTATTAAAGAAATTGGCTCGAATGCTGTCTTGTCAATGCGCTTAGAAAAAGGCATAGGAATTTGGAGTCGTGAGTTTACCCAGGGCTACACACCGGGTATGACGGGGCTAGATCGTTGGATTGATTGGAGTAAGGCTGACTTTATCGGCAAGTCTGCGGCACAGAGCGCAGAAGCCTCAACCCGGCTGTTGGTGATGCTTGAAGTTGACGCTGATGACGCCGATTCACACGGTTTTGAGCCGGTTCTCGAAAATGACCGCGTTGTGGGTATGACAACCTCTGGTGGTTATGGTCACCGTCTGCAGAAGAGCTTTGCTATGGCACTTATTGATAGGCCGTTTGCGCAAGAAGGTCAACAGCTGAGTGTTCATATCGCCGGAAAAGCGCAAAGCGCCGTGGTGGTTGGCATGTCGCCATACAACCCTTCGGGTGATAAAATGCGACTCTAGTTGAGCACTTAAGGTGCGTAAAATACACATCTTTTTTTGCAGTATTTTAATATGAGTTTTTCGACACTCGGCTTGTCAAATCAAATCCTTGAAGCAATTGAGGCAAAGGGCTACTCTGAGCCTTCGCCTATTCAGAGTAAATCTATTCCGATCGTCCTAGAGGGCAAGGACTTGATGGCTGCCGCGCAAACAGGAACAGGAAAAACCGCCGGTTTCACTTTGCCGATTTTACAGCGCCTTTCAAATGGTAAGAGCCCTTCGTCGAATCAAGTACGGACTTTAATATTAACGCCAACACGCGAGCTTGCCGCGCAAGTCCATGACAGCGTGAAAACCTACGGTCAGAATTTGCCGTTGCGCTCCGCAGTGGTCTTTGGCGGTGTTGGTATTGGCCCGCAAATGCAAAAGCTACGTAAGGGTATCGACATTTTGGTGGCTACCCCCGGTCGATTGCTGGATCTTCATTCGCAGAACGCTGTGCATTTTGATGAGCTAGAGGTGTTGGTTCTTGATGAGGCCGATCGCATGCTTGACATGGGCTTTATCCACGACATTAAACGCATTATCAAATTATTGCCAAAAAAACGCCAAACACTGATGTTTTCAGCGACATTTTCTGAAGATATTCGCAAGCTGGCTAAAGGCTTGGTTTATAACCCTGTTGAAATATCAGTCACCCCAAGAAACTCCACAGTTGAGGCGATTAAACACTGGATTTGTCCGGTAGATAAGTCCAAAAAAACAGCACTTTTAACCCGTTTAATTAATAAGGGCGAATGGCAACAAGTGCTTGTGTTTAGTAGAACCAAACACGGCGCCAACAGAATCGCCACAAGCCTTGAGAAGAAAAACATCAGCGCAACAGCGATACATGGCAACAAAAGCCAAGGCGCCAGAACGCGTGCTTTGGCCGACTTTAAGGCTGGCAAGGTGAGAGTGCTGGTTGCTACAGACATTGCCGCGCGTGGTATTGATATCGACCAACTACCGCATGTGATTAATTTTGACTTGCCAAATGTACCAGAGGACTATGTTCATAGAATTGGTCGTACCGGCAGAGCGGGCAGAGGTGGTGAGGCTATTTCCCTAGTTAGTGCTGATGAAGCCAAACAGCTGTTTGATATCGAACGCCTCATCCAAAAACACCTAGAGCGCGAACTGGTCGAAGATTTTTGGCCTAGTCACGATGTGCCGAACTCTCCTGAATTGCGCCCGAATAAATCTAAGAGACCAAAAAAACCGAAAGTATCACAGCCTCAACAAAGAAGTAGCACGAAGAAGGGCGCTCCTGGTCGCAGCCCACATAAGAACGAAGGTGGTGACCAGAAGAAGTCTAACAAGCCCAAAAAACGCAGTTTTTGGGATAAAAAACCAAACAGAAAGCCTAAGTCAAAAACTTAAGCTCGTAATTTTTCATTGCTAGGGTCGTAAGCTGCATCCATTGAGACGTGACATTTACGAGATCCTAGCGACGTGTCAACTGTTAGCGCCAAGTCTTCTTGACAATGCTCTGGTTTGAGATAAGCAAAGGCAATAGAGTGACCAACACGATGACCGTACGCACCACTGGTGATAATGCCAGTGAGTTGGTTGTCGACAAAAACCGCTTCGTTACCGAAGCATTCCGCAGGCACCTGATCATCAAAAACAAGATAAGCAAGCTGTAGTTTGACGCCATCGGTTTGACGAATTCGAATATTGTCTGCGCCAATAAAGTCTCGACTTAAATCCAAGAATCGATCCATGCCAGCCTCCAGTGCAGAAATTTCCTCGGTAAATTCACCGCCATAAGCGCGATACATTTTTTCTAGACGCATTGCGTTAAAGGCTTGTCCACCAAAATCCGTTAAACCTAATTGTGCGCCAACCTCAAATAGGGATTCGTAAATGGAAATAAGTTGCCAACTCGGCATATGAAGCTCCCAGCCAAGCTCGCCAGCGTAAGACACTCGCATCGCAAAAACTGACGCCGAATCTATCTGAATGGTTTTGCAACTAAGCCAGCTAAAGCCAACATTGCTAAGATCATCATTTGTGCGTTGGGAAAGAATCTCTCTTGCCTTAGGGCCTGTTAATAGTAAACCACCCCAATCTTCGGTGATGTCATCAATAGTGACGTCGTAGTCATCGCTGTGCCATTCTAACCATTGATAGTCTTTCACTTGCGAGCCAATGGCACCCATGAGCAAAAACTCATTTTCACTGATACGACTGATGGTTTGCTCTGCCATGATGCCGCCATTCGGCGCGTGGAAAAGTGTGAGACCAATACGACCATCCTTGCCGGGTAATTTGTTGCATGAAAGATTATCTAAAAACGCAAAAGCGTCTTTACCAGTGATTTTGAATTTTGCTGTACCACTAATGTCGGTTATGCCACAATAATTAGCCACTGCATTACACTCGAGAGCCACAATATCGTGTGCCTCACTGTGCGCCCAAGTATGTGTTTCCTCTCTGATGTCACCAGTGGCAAACCAGGCGGGTTTTTCAAAGCCAGTATTAACGATATGAACCGCACCTTTTTGCGCCAAAACAGTGTGTAGTGCACTCACTCTGATTGGACGACCGTGCGGTCGATTTTCATTGGGCACACCCATTGAATACATTCTCTCGTAAGACTCGATGGCGCGTGTTGTGCAGTATTTCTGATCTGCCCATCGATCAAAGCGTCGCGAGTCTAGTGAAGCCATATTGAGTTCTGTTTGGCCGTGGATCATCCACTGTGCTAAGTATTTACCGATACCGCCTTGGGCAATACCAATGCTGGCGCCACATAAATTCCAGAAGTTACGCAGCCCACTAACCGGGCCAACCAATAGGTTGTCATCAGGGGTGTGTGTGATCAAGCCGTTGATAACCGTGCTAATACCCACTTCTTGAAATCCAGGGACAATTTCCATGCAGCGCTCAAGCCAAGGCATGAGTCGCTCTAAATCGCCTTCAAACAATTCTCTATCGAATGACCAATCCAGTCCGCTGAGCGCCCAAGGTTTTGACCCCCTTGTTTCATAAGGGCCGATCAAAAAGCCATCACCTTCTTGGCGAATATAGGAGGCAGCACTTGAATCACGAGTGACCGGCAGCTCTTTGGTGAGTTTGGCGATTTCTGGGTGATTTTCAGTAATCAGATACTGGTGTTGTAGGTTAACCAACGGGACATAAGCACCAACCATTTCAGCCACTTGAGGGGAGAAACAACCACCGGCATTGACAACATGCTGAGCAATGATATTACCTTGCTCGGTGATGACTTCGTATTCGCCAGAAGGTAGAATATTAATGTCAGTAACGCGATTAAAAGATGACACCTCAGCGCCGTTCTTTTTCGCTAATTGAGCTAACTGAGTAACGACCGTTGTTGGGTCTACATGACCATCATTGGGGGTGAACAGAATACAGCGTGCACCATCGAAAGTCATCATCGGGTTGATTATGGCGGCCTCCTCTTTGGAAACAAAATGCATCTCGCAACCAATGTGATTAGCGCGACTTATGATATTTCTAAACCATTGCTCCTCAGCCTCGGTGTAACCGACACGCAGTGATCCCGTCTTGTGAAATGATGAAGGTAATCCGGTTTTTTGTGGAAGTATTTTGTCGTAAAGTTTGATTGTATAATCGTGAATACTGGACAGTGTATGATTGCCGTTAAAATTTGGGCAAAGGCCTGCAGCATGCCAAGTGGAGCCACTGGTAAGCTCACCTTTTTCGATCAATACAACGTCATTCCAGCCCTCTTCACAAAGGTGATACATAAGGTTTACACCCAGTGAACCTCCGCCAATAATGACAACTTGTGCGTGTGTTTTCATCTTAGTTTATTCCTCTAATGGACTTCTGCCAATGTCTTTTCGACTTAGCTTAATGTCAAATTTTTTGCGTAATTCTCTGTCTATGTCATCACTGATGTGGTCTGGAAAATGGGTCGCTAGTATCTCCTTCTTCTTTTCGATTGCTGTTTCCAAGATAACGGGCTTTCCCATATCCGCCCAATCGTTAGGAGAGTCCCTATTGCTGAGCTCAGGATAGATATATTCGCTTTGCATAACATTAATGGTTTGGTCAGATCCCAGATAGTGCGCCTTGTTATTCAAACAAACATCTTTAATGGTTTCAAAGCAAAGTGCCTCTTCACTTTCATCGCTGAGACCTTTGGTCATTCTCATAGATGCGCCCAATAAGTCATTATCTAACAATAAACTTTCGGGGCATGTACCCAAAAGGCTGGCATACATACCGGCAGATTCATAAATAATATTTGCGCCCGCTAAAGCCGTTACCACATGTGTTGATGCGCGCTCTGAGCCTGCTTGAAAATCCGGGAATTTTGAATCCGTCATACCAGCAGGTGCGCCTGTCGGTAAGTCAAAATGGTTGCCCATTTGCGCACAAGCGGCAGAGATCAAGCCTTGCTCTGGCGAGCCACCGCACATGGATCCATTGCGCAGATCCGACACAAAAGGCCAAGTACCCAAAATACAAGGCGCTCCAGGTTTAATGGCGTTGGCATAAACCAAGCCGCCGAGACATTCCGCCCAAGCCTGTGAAACAACACCCGGCAACAGAGGTGGAGCTGTTGCTCCTGCTTGTGCTGCGGAAAGTAGTAGTATCGGCATGCCGCCCTCGACGCCAACACGCAGGCATTCTAACGACTCCTCCGCAAACTTCATTGGCGGCACAACAAAGCAATTGCTCATGCTGGCAAAAGGGCGCTCGCGCCACTTATCCTCGCCACCAGCAATAATATGCAGCATTTCCAGGCCATCTGTTACGTGGTGGGCCTCGGTAAAGCTTACGCCAATGTGTTTTTGTGTGCCCATCGCAGCACAATAAACTGAATTCTGATCTAATAATCTTGGGTCGGGAATGTCGCGTAAAACACAGGTTCGTTGAAACATATGAATATGCTCGCATTGATCAGTGATTCTAGCCATATCATAAAGGTCTTGGCTGAGTGACTCTCTGTACTCATTGTTTTCTGGGTCGGCAATTAAAACTGCTGCACCGGCAGTGGAAAAATGCACTCTTGAGCCGCTTAAATCCAAATCGTATTTTTCAATTTGACCGTGTAGAGTTAGGCCGTGCTGCGACATGGCCATTGCTTTTCTAACCACTTCTTCTGACATTCTCAATCTGCCGTCATCACCCATGGTTGCACCAAAGGCAACGCAGGTCTCAATGCAATGCGGGGTGGCATCGGCAAAGCCAATTTCTTCAAGAATACGAAATACATTGGCTTCAATTGATTTGACTTGTTTGTCGCTCAGTGGCTTGTAGCTACCGCCTATTTCACCAGGTAGTACGGGCTTTTCTTCCTCAGCGAGTGGCGCCGCTCTTAGCGCGATTCGTGCTGCTCTGCCGCCGGTTTTTCTTCGTGTCATTTCCTGCCCCTTAGTATATCAATGATTAGATTTTTTTATTATAAAACATCTATAACTCTTTCGCAAATGAGAAATAATATTTATATAGCATAAGAAAAACTAATGTATTATTAGCTAAACACTTTATTGTTATTATATGAGAAGCAAGCTCCCATCACTGAATGGTCTTAAGGTTTTTGAGGCGGTTGCACGACACC
>DUCF01000043.1 GCA_012959965.1 Candidatus Thioglobus sp.
GAGAAAGCGTTTGATAGCTTTGGCTGGTAAAATGTGCAGATTGAGCAATATTGTCTTTTACCGGATAATTTTTTATTTGTTCAGACATTCTAGGTCCTATTATTTTTTTACACTACTTTAGTGAAACCCTTCATTAATTGCACGTGTTTTTTTTAAGGGTTGGGATTGCCAGTTTTCAATCGCCCACTGAATAAGGGTGGGCAGGGATGCGCTTTTAAGAATAATCGGGTTTTGCTTTAATAATGTTAAGAGCCAGTATTAGGCGAGCGCATGGCGCGCCTAAAGCAATTAGGTGAACCAATGAAAATACAACTATTGACCTGGCTCATGAAACAGAAGCCATCGTCACCATCGGCTCTTCTGAATTACAGAAGAGACATTATAAAAAACATTTAGTCTGCGCCTTTAATCACTAAAAAGTAAAAATCTAGCGTTATTCAACGTTGTCTGCTCAAACATAAGTGCTAAATCGTTTTAATCTCAGCTGACTTTGTTTTTTGTATACAGGTGATAGACTGATGGTGGTAGAACATCTAACATAACCTTGACTTTGTGGCTTGGCATTCCTATTCTTGACATTGACCCTGAAGCAATGTCGCAAATAGTTGAGCCTTTTTTTACCACAACAGGCATCGGACTAGGGCTTTATCTCTCTAAAGAACGGGTTGAATTAAATCAGGCACAGCTTGAATACATAAAACCAATCGAGTTTGAGCTCCTTAGCTTGTTCCGTCTAACGCTCCCGTTAAGCCCATAAAAATGAAAAAACCTCTTGCCCTGATCGTGGATGACGAACCCGACATTCTCGAGCTCCTCGAAATAACGCTCTCCAGAATGGGTATCGACTGCCAGAAAGCGGCCGATCTGGATGAAGCAAACAGACTGCTCGTTCAATCCCATTTTGATATTTGCTTAACTGACCTGCGACTACCCGATGGTGACGGCCTCGATCTCGTTGAACAGATTCAGAAAGATTACCCAGAGCTACCTGTCGCAGTAATCACCGCCCACGGCAATATGGAAATCGCCGTAGAAGCACTCAAAAAGGGAGCTTTTGATTTTGTTTCCAAGCCCGTTGAGCTGAAGCTTTTACGAAATCTTGTCGGTTCTGCACTCAAACTGGGGACTCCCTTTCCTGGGCAAGATCGCCGTTCTCGCGACCAATTATTGGGGGACTCTTCTCCCATGCGACAAATTCGTTCCAAAATTGCCAAACTAGCGCGCAGTCAGGCCCCTATCTACATAAGTGGTGAATCGGGAACTGGAAAAGAGCTTGTTGCCCACTTGCTCCATCAAAAAGGCCCTCGCTCGGATAAGCCTTTTATCGCCGTAAACTGTGGCGCCATCCCCAGTGAACTAATGGAAAGTGAGTTCTTCGGTCATAAAAAAGGCAGTTTTTCCGGTGCCATCGCTGATAAAAATGGCTTTTTTCAGGCAGCAGAAGGGGGAACCCTTTTTCTGGATGAAATTGGCGAACTTTCGCGACCCCTACAGGTAAAGCTACTCAGAGCAATTCAGGAAAAAGCGATTCGCCCGGTAGGCGGGCAACATGAAATCCCCGTCGACACGCGCATCCTCAGTGCCACACACAAAAACCTTGGGCAAATGGTTGAAGATGGGACATTTCGACAAGATCTCTACTATCGGATAAATGTAATCGAACTCAGTGTCCCGCCGCTAAGAGAACGACAGGGCGATATTCAGATTCTGACTAAACATATACTTGGAAAGCTCGCTCGTGAGATGCAATTACCGATACCTAAGCTAACCCGTTCAACAGAAAAGACACTCCACGACTATTCATTTCCTGGAAATATTCGGGAACTGGAAAATATTCTCGAGCGCGCTATCACGCTTTGTGAGCATGACCAGATTGAAATTGAAGATTTGAATATTGAATCAAGCCAATCAGACCCGATTAATCAAGATGTACCAATAGAGTCCAATGCCGTCGGCTTTGAAGACTATATGCAAGAAGTTGAGAAAAAAGCCATTGTCGACGCGCTTGAGAAAACCCACTGGAACAAAACCGCAGCCGCCAAACTGCTTGGCATCACATTTAGGGCGCTTCGATATCGGCTGAAAAAACTGGGGATTGATTGATCATCGACACCCCTTTACTATAAAGTTGAGCAATCAGACCTCCTTGGGTACATTGGGTCTTAGCCGCATCCGTTAGAGGCAAATCATGATTATCAATATTGCAGAAGCCAAAGCCAACCTCTCCAAACGGGTCGAAATGGCCTAGCACGGTGAAGAGCTCATCATCGCCAAAAACAACTTATCGCTTGTTGATTTAGTGATTCACCAAGCCAAAAATAAAAGAGACCTCGGTCTACTCGCAGGGCGAATCTCTATTCCTGATGATTTTTAGAAGACGATGACGAAATAAACAGCCTGTTTTAGGGTGAATAACAGATGAAAATTCTTATTGTTACCCATGTTTTTCTCTGGAAGCTCGCCTGACCAGAAAAGCGCAACTCAAACCGGCGTTACCTGCTTGAGTCACCCCGTAACGAAGTTTTTTTAAGCGCCATGAGCGTTACAGAGCTGATGATTAAAGCCTCTATTGGAAAATTAGAAATCAACTTTAACCCCGTTGAAATGGCCGGCAAGATGGCGGTTCAAATTCTTAATCTCACAGGCAACGATGCTTTGCCATTAAAAGAGCTACGCGTCCACCACAAAGACCCTTTGGATCGAATGATTATCGCTCAAGCGGTAACACACCAATTAAAGCTCATGTCCGATGATGGAAAATTCTCACGCTATGACTGTCATTTGATCTAAGAACAGTCTTCGAGCCTGATCCCATTGAAAAAGGGGGGCGGAGGGGGATTTACCAGATCAATCGAGTCTGACCCCATTAAATCGAAAAATAATCCGTAGGGCGGAAAAGCGCAGCGCCTTCCGCCATCACACACGCCACAAATAACACAAACAATCATCATAAAAGTGGTTTGTTTAACAATCACGCATAAAAAAACCATCCAATACAGTTAAGTATTGGATGGTTTGATTGCATGATGCATGACCATGTCGGATTACGCTATCGCTCATCCAACTTACGCACCCGCCTTACGGGTTTTGAAAAAAGGGGACTGAGGGGGATTTGTCAAAAACACCCTCCCGCGTCATAAAGTGACGCTCACCGTCACTCTCGATAACGACAAAGTCTCTAAAAACCCCAAGCAGTAAAATACTTTTATCCTTAAAAACCCAAAATAACACTATAATTATTCTAATAATCAAATGGTTATCAGGAAAAACGGTATTTGTTTTTACCCTTGTATTCCTGTTGGCATAGCCTATGCTTTACCTTGAATTGAGAACATTTACTCACTACAAAAAGGAAATTAACATGAACATGAATATGAAAAAAGTCCAACAAGGTTTTACATTAATCGAGCTAATGATCGTAATCGCGATTATTGGTATTTTGGCGGCGATTGCGTTGCCGGCATATCAAGATTATGTAGATAAAGCTCGATATTCTGAAATTGTGATGGCGGCGACAGGACCGAAAACAGCCGTTGAGTTATGTGCACAAACTACGAATCAACTAATTACCTGTGTAGGAGGGGCATTTAGTATACCTGCTGATATTATAGTTGCTAATGGTAACGTAGCCGGAGTAGTTACTGCAGCTAGTGGTGTAATTACTATTACTCCTGTAGCTGTTGGTGGTATTACTGCTGCTGATACTTATGTTATGACGCCAGTTTTGGCTGCTGGTAAAGTGACGTGGGGTGGGGTATGTGCTAACAACACTGCTTTTTGTTAACACGTAAGGCGGATGCGTACGTTGGATGAGCGATAGCGTAATCCGACATGATAATGCACCATGCAATTAAACCACCCAATACTTAACTGTATTGGGTGGTTTTTTTATGCGTGATTGTTAAACAAA
>DUCF01000044.1:0-5590 GCA_012959965.1 Candidatus Thioglobus sp.
GCGTTAGACAAATCAGAGTGGCGCAAATAATCATTACCGAAGCTGATGGCGCTGATGATCAAGAAGTCGCTGTTAAAGAGCTTCTCAACAAACTCGCAAAACATGTAGAAAAAGGCGCCTCCTTTTACGACTTTGCAAAACTTCACTCACAAGACCCGTCTTACGCGCAAGGTGGTCTCTCTGACTGGATTAGCATAGAGGGCGAGAATCTTGCTTTTTTTGACAGCCTTAAAGAAGGCGAGGTGTCTGATATCTATAATTCAGACTCTGGCTGGGCAATAGCCATTAAAGCCGATGAGCGCCACATTGACGCCAACCTCGAGGCTTGCAAACAACAAATCGTCAACAACAAGGCAACACAATATTATCTTGACTGGGTCAAAGAGCTAAGAGCTTCAGCCTATATCGAAATATACTCAGACAAGCTCTAGCCTGCAATAACTCAACAATGTCAAAAACGATACAAATATACGGCTTCCACGGTATTGAGGCACAGCTTAATGCCAATCCTGAGTGTGTTTTAAAAGTAACTCTTCAGTCCGGTAGAGAGGATCGTCGAATCTCTGAAGTTGTCTCACAACTTGACGACCACCAAATCAGCTATTCTTACATCGACAAAAGCAAGCTGGATCGCCTGACAAAGGGCGAAGTACATCAAGGCATTATTGCCGACATTGTCTTACCACCTTTGCCCGGCCAAGATGCGCTAATCAAATTCGTTGAAAGCTTAAACACCAAACCACTGTTACTAATGCTGGACTCAGTTCAAGATCCGAGAAACCTTGGGGCATGCCTACGAAGTGCCAATGCAGCCGGCGTAGACTGTGTGATCATTAATAAGGATGGGTCAGCACCAATCAATGCCTTGGTACACAAAACCTCTGCAGGTGCCCTAAATCAACTAAAAGTCTTTCAGGTAACCAATCTGGTGAGAACCATTAAAGCGTTGCAAGATCTGTCACTGTGGGTTGTTGGTCTTGATGGTGACACGAAGTCCTCAATTTACCAGCTCAATTTGGCCGAGCCGAGCGTTTTGGTCATGGGCACTGAAGGTAAAGGACTTAGAAAACTGGTGAAAAACACTTGCGACCAATTGGTCAAAATTCCAATGCATGGCAATGTTGAAAGTCTCAACGTTTCTGTAGCGACAGGAATTGCGCTTTTCGAAGCAACAAGACAACGCGAAAGTTAGTCACTCATTGGAAAGTTTCTGGTAAAATATTCACGCTTTAGAAAAACAAATATAAGTGGGCTAGCATGAAGCCGCCAGAACTACTAAAACTGTTTAACTTTGCTAGGAAAGAGCTAATCTTTTCAGGGGAATACCAAATTAGGGATTTTCCGGAACTTGAAAAGATTGCAAGCAATAAAACAGATAAAGTCAAAGTGGCATTATCTTTTTCATTTGAAAATGATAGAACACCTTGTCTTAATGGAGTAATTACACTTGGTATAGCACTTTCATGTCAGCGCTGCCTTGAAGATATTATTCTAGATTTAATAGTTGAGTTTAATGTAGGGTTCGTAAAAAACGAAAACCAAGGCGCAGGACTGGATTCACGCTTTGAACTGTATGTGACTGATGATGAAGAATTATCAACAATTGCGTTGATTTCAGACGAAGTCTTGTTGGCAATACCAATGGTACCTTTGCACGATTTTGATTGTGCAACTTATAAAGACACAGAACAAGTGGTTGAGCAAAAGAAAAGAAACCCTTTTGCAATACTAAAAAATATTCATATAGCCGATGGGGGCGAGGAGTAAGAAATGGCAGTACAAAAAAGTAGAAAAACACCTTCGAAGAGAGGTATGCGTCGTTCACATAATGCACTAAAAAATCCTGCATTATCAGAAGATCAAGAAACTGGTGAAACTCACTTGCGTCATCACATCACTGCGGATGGTTATTACCGTGGCAAACAAGTGATTAAGTCAGTTGTTGAAGACATCGAAGAAGTAGAAGCTTAACTAAAGCAACTATGACAACCAAGGTATCAATTGATGCCTCAGGCGGTGACTTTGGGTTTCCCGTCACCATTGAAGCTGGACTTAATGCACTGAGCTTATATGATGACCTGCGCCTGAATTTCGTCGGTGATGAGTCGGGTATTCAGCAAGAGCTGGAAAAACACGCCAAATATAAGTCACTTTTGAAGCGAATCAATATCACCCATGCCAGTGAAGTTATTGACATGGGAGAGCTGCCTTCGCATGCCCTGAGACGCAAGAAAGACTCATCAATGCGAGTGGCTATCAACCTTGTCCACGACAACACGGTTGACGCCTGTGTAAGTGCTGGTAATACGGGCGCTTTAATGGCAATATCTCGCTTCGTCCTTAAAACTATTAGTGGTATTGATCGGCCAGCCATTATGGCAAACCTTCCTACCTGCACCGGGCATACGCATATGCTTGACGTTGGCGCCAATATTGACTCAAAACCAGAAACCTTGTTGCAATTTGCAACCATGGGTTCAATTGCAGTGCAACACACTGAAGAAATTTCAAAACCAACAATTGGTTTGCTTAATGTCGGCGTAGAAGACATGAAGGGCAATGAAAAGATTCAAGATACCGCTTCACTTCTTAAGGGCTCTTCGCTTAATTACGTGGGCTTTGTTGAGGGTGATGATATCTATAAAGGCACCGTTGACGTCGTTGTATGCGACGGCTTTGAAGGCAATATTGCCTTGAAAGCCAGTGAAGGTGTTGCTGGCATGATGTCGCACTTTCTCAAGCGCTCTTTTAAGAGAAACGTAATAACAAAACTTATTGCACTAATTGCCAGCCCAGTGATGAAAGATTTCAAATCACGCGTAGACCCTGGTCAATATAATGGCGCAAGTTTACTCGGGCTCAAAGGTGTGGTCATTAAAAGCCATGGCAGTGCAGATACCGAGTCTTATCTACAAGCAATTAAGTTGGCCTATATAGAGGCGCATGCTAAAATTACTGACAAAATTTCAGAGCAGTTAACGCGCGAGCTGGAACAACATAAAAACAACTAACCAATGAAAAAGTTTGCACGAATTATAGGTACCGGCAGTTACTTACCCCCAAAGGTAGTAACGAACCACGACCTTGAAAAAACACTAGACACAAACGACGAGTGGATTGTTGCCAGAACTGGTATCAGTGAGCGTAGAGTCGTTGAAGAGCAAGGCACTTGTGACCTTGCTCTTGAGGCCAGCATTAAGGCGCTAGAAATGGCAGGGATTGACGCCAATGAACTTGATCTCATTATTTTAGCAACCACAACCCCAGATAAGATATTTCCAGCTACGGCAACCATGCTGCAAAACCGCCTAGGTGCTAAATGCCCTGCGTTCGATATGCAGGCTGTCTGTGCGGGCTTTGTTTTCGCCATGTCTACAGCTCAGCAATACATTGAGAATGGTGGCGCTAAAAAAGTGCTGGTTGTGGGTAGCGAAACCATGTCAAAAATTGTTGACTGGAGTGATCGAGGTTCTGCTATTCTTTTTGGCGATGGTGCTGGTGCGGTTGTTCTAAGCACTGATGATGAGACAGGGATTCTGCATTCTAAAATTCATAGTGACGGCAGTTTTCTTACATCCCTACAAACAAGTAATAATCGCATCAATGAGCTTGGTTTTATTCAAATGACAGGAAACGAGGTTTTTAAAATCGCCGTTAACCGGTTGTCGAATTTAGCCGAAACAACATTAAAGGAATGCAATATGACGGCTGACGATCTAACTTGGATGGTACCCCATCAAGCCAATATTCGCATCATTACTGCGGTTGCAAAAAAGGTTAAACTTCCAATGGAAAAGGTGGTGATTACTTTAGGCAGGCACGGCAACACCTCTGCAGCCTCAATACCACTGGCTCTTGACACAGCAGTGCGTGATGGTCGCATTAATAAAGGCGACAAGCTCATGCTCGAGGGTATTGGTGGTGGCTTCAGCTGGGGCGGACTGTTAGTCGAGTACTAAAACTTAGAACGTCCGCGATATCAATTTTTCAGTCAGATCCCTCAATGGGGATTCATCAACACTAAGTTGGGAAATTCTCTTGCTCGCCTTTTGGTATAGTGATTTATACACTCTGATCGATTCTTCCATGCCGAGTATTGATGGAAATGTAGGCTTGTCTTTGTCAGCATCAGAATTTTGTCTTTTTCCAAGCACCGCATCAGAGGTGGAGACATCCAGTACATCGTCTTGCACTTGGTAGGCAAGGCCAATATCTTCTGAAAAAGAAGTTAATATTGCCTTATCTTCGGGACTTAAATCAGGCTTAAGAAGAGCGCCCAACATAACCGCGCACTGCAGTAATGCGCCGGTTTTTTTGCCGTGCATTGAATACAGCAGGTCAATCCCTACTTTTTTTGAAACAATTGAAAGATCAATGGACTGGCCCTCGGCCATTGAAAAAGCAGCTTTTGCTAGTTGTCTCACTAAAGTAACTCGAATTCCTGAATCAATGCTGTCGTTCTTTGTCAGCACATCGAAGGCCAAAGCCTGCAGGGCATCACCGGATAAAATGGCTTGACCTACGCCAAATCGCGTGTGATTAGCTGGCTGGTTATGACGCATATCGTCATCGTCCATCGCTGGCAAATCATCATGAATGAGAGAATATATGTGAATAAGCTCAACAGCGCAGGCGCATGAATCGGCGTGAGCCAAATCCACACCAAATACGCTAGCAGTGGTATAAGTTAATATTGGTCTAAATCGTTTACCACCCGCCAAAACACTGTAGCGCATGTTTTCACTTAATGCACTGCTTTGACTTAGATGAGTATCAAGACAACTATTAACGCGCAATCTGTAATTATCAAAGGACATCCTCTAGCCATCAAATGGTTTTTCTGAACTGTAGTCGTCACTTTCACTCAGCACGGAAATCCGTTGCTCGGCATCGCTGAGCGAGGTATGACATTGACGATGAAGCTTAACGCCTTTTTCAAAATATTTAAGAGAATCTTCAAGGCTTAAATCGCCAGATTCCATTTTATTAATAATAGACTCCAGTTCGCTTAAGCCCTTATTAAAGTCAAATTTATTAGCCATTATTTTCTCCATTAATCCGCAACTTTACTGAGGATTTTATCCATCCAAGTACTCGGGAGTATTCTACCTAAAATTGCAAATAGCTTAGTGGGAAAGGTTACTCGATAGCGCACCTTTGGTGACTTTGACTCTAATGCGTGCAAAACAGGCTTTAGAACCGCTTCGGGTCCTAGAGTGAACTGGGCGTTATTAGGTGAATTAAGTCGTTTAATCATCTTCTTGTAATCCTGGCGATAATCGCTGCTTTCAAAATCGATATGTTTTTGAAAAGACAAATAAGCATTTTGTCTAAAATCAGACTCAATGGGCCCGGGCTGAACTAGTGAAAATTTAATGTTGGTTTGGCGAAGCTCAAGTCTCAGCGTGTCAACCAAGCCTTCTATAGCAAACTTTGAAGCAATGTAAGGCCCTCTAAACGGCAAAGCAACAAAACCCAATACCGAGCTGATATAAATCACCCGTCCGCCGTTGTTTTTTTTCATCGACGGTAGAATCAAATTAGTCAGCTCGTGCCAGCCAAAAAAGTTTGTTTCAAAAATGGCGCGCAA
>DUCF01000044.1:5600-22604 GCA_012959965.1 Candidatus Thioglobus sp.
TGACTGAAACTGCTCTTCCATGGCCGCGCGCGAAATATCTTCTAACGCTCCAGCTTGCCCATATGCACCGTTATTTATTAAAGCATAAAGTTGGTCAGTTTTCTGAAAAAGTTCGTGTACAGCGCTGTTTATAGAGTCTGAGGAGGATAAATCAAGCAATAATGATTCAAAGCCTTCAGCTTCGAGTTTTTTGACATCGGCTACTTGTCTGGCGCTGGCAAAGACTCGGTAACCTTTGTCCCTAAGGCCGCGCGCAAGACACGCGCCAATACCAGTAGAGCAGCCAGTAATAAGAATGGATTTTACTTCTGCAGCTGCGTCCATCGATCTGCCCTTTCTTTTAATTCTGGATTAATACTCTCAGAGCGCAAAACCAAAAAATCATAAGCCATTCTAAACCGCGGGTGAGCGATCATTTCTTTCTCTTTTTTTGGTTGACAAGTTTCAAGCTTGTGCTGCATTAACCAAGTATCTCGCACACGTGCAGAAAGCCACTTAGGCATCATCACTTGCTCAACTTGCTTTTTAACCACATCCTCTGCCGCCTGATTCATTGTCAGAAATCTTGACTTGTTCTTTTTGCTGAGTTGTTCAAATCGTTTATTTTGCGCACCCCATAGAAAAACAGCAAACAAAAAAGCGGGTGTTACAGACTTTCCTGCTTTAATCCTTTCAGAGGTGTTAATTAGTGCTTGTTCAATAAAAGTCGTACTTTCGGTTTGGCGAAAAAGTTGCTTTAGTAAACCCAGATTTTCAAGCTGTTGAAAAACCTCAAGGCCCTTCTCATTATGAAAAAGTTTGATGCATTCGTCAAACAGTCTGGCCGGCGGGATATTACCAAGCAAGATTGCTTGTTTTTCAATCGCCTTAAGTATATCCTCAGACAAGCTTGCGCCTAACTTAGCTTGGAAGCGTACAGCGCGAATCATTCGCACCGGATCCTCTTCAAAACGTTCGATTGGATCACCAATCATTTCTATGCGGCCAGCGTTAAGATCGTTAAGGCCACCAACATAATCAATCACTTCTGATTTGGCTACATCGTAATACAGGGCGTTGACAGTAAAGTCACGTCGAAAGGCGTCTTCTTCAAGAGAGCCGTAAAGGTTATCTCTAACAACGCCATTATTACTCGTCTGCACCTTGCCTGCACGAAACGTTGCCACTTCAAGAAATTTTCTTGCAGAAAACATTACATGCAGCAAACGAAAACGTCTGCCAATGAGTCTGGAGCGCTTAAAAAGCTTATGGGCCTGCTCGGGTGTTGCGCTTGTCGCAATATCAAAATCCTTGGGGTGATAACCAAGCAACAAATCACGTATACAGCCACCCACAAGATAACTCTCAAAGCCAGCCTTTGTTAAAGTACTGACAACCTTGAGGGCGTCTTTGTCTAATAATTTATTGTCAAATCGATGCGCTTGACGGACTGGCCTCACAAGCGTACGGTTTCTTTGGGTGTCCAGTTAGGGCATTTATGCTCTACCACGACGGTTGTATAAATACCACCTCGGACATTAAAAATTGCTTCTAAACGCATAAACCTTGGCTCTGTCGCGGCCACTAAGTCGCTCAAAATTTTATTGGTTACCGCCTCATGAAAGCAACCTTCATCTCTAAAAGACCAAATATAGTTTTTAAGCGCTTTGAGCTCAACACAACGTTCATCAGCGATATATTCAAGATTCAAGATGGCAAAATCCGGCTGGCCAGTCATTGGGCACAAGCAAGTAAATTCTGGCATATCGATACGAATAACGTAATCTCGCTCAGGATTAGGGTTTTCAAAAGTTTCTAAACTCTTACTGGGTAAACTAGGCATTACTTTTCTCTTTGGTATATAAATTGGGTATTTTAACAAGATAGGTCGACAAGTTTCCATGCCTAAATTGATAAAGAATGATTATTAAAACAATAACTAAAAGATGAATCCACCAGAGTCCAATCCAGGCATTTATCTCACCACGCTCAAGGGCGCCTTTGGCCATTAGCAAGCCGTTGTTGTACAGCACAAAAACACCAACACCAATCAATAAGCCAATGCCTTTTCCGCCTCGTGGGGATGCCTTTCCTAATAACACGCCAAGCGCCGACAAAATGAGTACGCTAAGAGGCTGTGAAAAACGCCACTGCAATTCAGCAGCAGCAGTATTGCCTTGTTCAGACAAAAGATCAAGTGTCGATCGACCTTCAATTTTGGTGTAGACAATTTCGGACTCTTGAGCTTCTCCTGAAATAATTTGTAAATCGTATTGATCAAATTCGAGAATGCTTATATTCTCGCTGCTTGGAATGCCCTGATAACGCACACCATCTTTAAGACGCAAATAAACGCTGCGAGTATCCGGGTCTGTATATTTTGTCGCTTCAGAAGCCAAGACAATCAAAGGCCTGCCTTTGGCGGAGGCGTAAATAAAAATCTCCTCCATATTCTGTTCTTGCACATCATCGGGTGTCGAAGACTCGGAAGCATAAAAGACAATCTCACCGTCTTTAAACTCTTGAAATTCACCCTCCTTGATAAAGGAAAACTCAGAGGCATTTTTGCTTTCTTCAACAATTAGATTTTTCTGCTCTTTGGCCCACGGCACTGCAGAGGTGGTTAAAAAGAAAACGAACAAAGTGGCCAAGATAACAACCGGCTGAATAAAGAGCATAAAGTGCTTGTCACCCAGGCCCAGCGAATTAAGCACGATAGCTTCCGAGCTCTTATAAAGCTGAGAAACGGTAAGAATAATAGCCAAGAACAGGGATAGTGAGAAGATTAGCGGTACATCTCTAATCATATTAAAGCCAATAAGCGGCAATAATTCTTGAATGAGGATGCCTTGGCGGACGCTTTCCTTTACCATTAAAACAAACTGATTACCAAAGACAACCAAACCAATAATAAAGATCATAGCAAAAAACAACACACTTACATTGCGCATGAGATATCTAGCAATGCGACTATTTTGGTATTGAATAATTCTAAGAAGATTCGTTTTCATAATCGAGTCGAATCAGTCTACCAGAATAATAACGGCTATTTCTTTTGCTTCATTGAGTCAAAAAACTCATCATTAGTCTTAGAGAATCTTAATCTCTCAATCAAGAACTCTGCAGCATCAACGGTATCCATTGGGTGCAGAATTTTACGCAAAATCCATATTTTCTGAAGCTCTTGTTCATCGGTAATCAGCTCTTCACGACGTGTGCCTGAGGCGTTAATGTTAATCGCTGGGAAAATGCGTTTTTCAGAAAGACGGCGCTCAAGATGCAATTCCATATTTCCCGTACCTTTGAATTCCTGGTAAATAACCTCGTCCATTTTTGAGCCGGTATCAACCAATGCAGTAGCGATAATAGTAATACTGCCGCCGTTTTCAATATTTCTAGCCGCACCAAAAAAGCGTTTTGGTCTTTGCAGTGCGTTGGCATCAACACCACCGGTCAAGACCTTACCCGAAGACGGCGCAACGGTATTGTAGGCTCTGGCCAATCGGGTGATTGAGTCAAGTAGAATGATGACATCTTTGCCTTGTTCGGCGCGTCTTTTGGCTTTTTCGATAACCATTTCAGCAACTTGAACGTGGCGCTTTGCGGGTTCGTCAAAAGTAGAGGAAATCACCTCACCCCTAACTGAACGCTCCATCTCGGTCACCTCTTCTGGGCGCTCATCAATGAGCAGCACAATCAACTCGCAGTCTGGATGGTTGATGGCAATCGATGATGCAATATTTTGCATAATCATCGTCTTACCCGCCTTAGGTGGCGCAACCAACAAACCCCTTTGACCCTTACCAAATGGCGCAACTAAGTCAATAACTCTAGCGGTAATATCCTCTGTACCACCATTGCCAATTTCTAGCTTTAATCTTTCATTTGGATGCAGTGGTGTCAGTGACGAAAAAGGAATTCTATTTCTGACGTTTTCCGGCTTGTCGCCATTAACTTCTAAAACTTTGACCAAAGCAAAATATTTTTCACCTTTTTTTGGCGCGCGAATCTTGCCGGTAACAACATCACCTGTTGACAGGTTAAAACGTCTAATTTGATTCGGGGAAACGTAAATATCATCCGGACCAGAAACATACGAGTCGTTCGCAGATCTTAGAAAGCCATATCCTTCTTGCAAAATATCCAGGACACCATCACCCAAAACCTCTTCATCATTGTCAGCCTTGTGTTTCAAGATCGCAAAAATAAGCGTTTGTTTTTTTGCTCTTGAGATATTCTCAATGCCCATAGCTTGCGCCATTTCCATAAGTTCGGCTGGCGTTTGTATTTTAAGGTCGGATAATTTCATAATTGGTTTTTAGTGATATTTATATTGACGGATTGTCAAGTGGTGGGTTAATACAGATTGTATTGGGGAGTTGTGTTATTGCCAGCGCTAGTTGCGTTGGCAGCAATTGGTCTTTTAAGTTTTTTTTAGTAAGGTAAATTAGCTCAAGTAAAGCTTTTAGTAAAAGTCTCTAAATATTGGAATCTATAAATGCACTCAATTCAGCTTTCGATAATGCACCAACTTTAGTGGCCTCAACTGCGCCATCTTTAAATAAAAGCATAGTAGGAATACCTCTAATGCCGTATTTAGGTGGTGTCTGTACGTTTTCATCAACGTTGACTTTGGCGATAGTCACACGACCATCGTATTCGTTTGCAATCTCGTCTAGAATCGGTGAAAGCGCCTTACAAGGACCGCACCACTCTGCCCAAAAATCTACTAATACTGGTTGTGATGCATTAATAACGTCAGCATCAAAAGAAGCGTCCGTGACCGCTTTAATTTTATCGTTCATGATATTTGAAAAAGTGAAATAGAAAGTTAGAATCAAGAGAATTCTTACATCTATTATATCACCAAACTTACTTAATGCCACTTATTTAAGAGGTTCATGCAAAACAGCAAAAAACCGCATTTCTAAGGTTTATGTAATAAACGCCAGGATGAGTGGAATGGTAATAAAAGACAGTGCTGTTTGCAAGGTGATAATACTGGTCATCAATTCAGTTTCGCCACCCAACTGCTTAGCCAATGTGTAAGAACTGACAGCCGTTGGCACACAGCTAAAGACAACCAAAACAATTTTTTCAATTGCGGTGAAGTCAAAGTAGCCACTGAGTAAATAAACAATCAGCGGAAAAATGGCCAATTTTAGAACACATGAGATAATAAGAGGGCTCATCTGAATCGATAGATTCCTAATCTTAATGTTTGCTCCTAGACCTAAAAGTAACACAGGTATGGCGCCCAATCCTAACAGTCGAGTTGTTTCATGGACAATAGGCACATCCTTCGCGTTTGCTATCGAGAACACAAAGCCCACAATAATCGCCAAAATAAGTGGGTTTTTCGCTAACTCAGCAACTACCCCAGTTAATCTATGTTTTGCAGCGCTGGACTTAGTATCCCGTAGGGCAATCACCATAAAAGTCACAATGACAACATTGACAACCGGAATAAGAATAGCCATAAGACTGGTGCCTATCGCTAAACCTTGAGCGCCAAAGAGGCTACCAGAAATTGCTAGTGCAATAAAGGCGTTGTGTCTTGCAGCGCCCTGCATGACTGAGCTCGATATTGCACCCGAGTAACCGCAAACTTTACCCAATACAATCGACAACAAAATAACGACAAAAAAACCACCAAGAACCACAAAAGCATAACTACCGAAAAGCCCCGCAGAAAAGTGAATTTGTGAGATTTCATTGAACAACAATGCCGGCATTAAAATCCAGTAAACAAGTTTGTCGTTTAGATTCCAAAAAATTTCATCCAGTATTTGATTGCGTCTCAACAGGTTGCCAATAATCATTAGCATGAAAATGGGTGCAATGGCAAAAACGACGTCAGTGAACTGTAAGCTCATCACAACCCCTTATTGTGGACGGATACTCAAAAGGCCTTAATATAATCGATGGCCATTTGTAATCTAGCTAGCGTTCTATCCTTGCCAACAAGTTCAGCGCAAACATCAATACTGCCCGCCTTTCCATCGCCACTTAATGCAAGTCTAAACGGCTGCCCCACCTTGCCAAAGCCAACATTCTGTTGCTCGCAAACCCCTTGAATTTCACCGTGCACTGTCTTAGCATTCCAAACATCAAGTGCTGAGAGCCGTGAGTGGAGCGCCTCAATAACAGGTTGCGACTTACTGCTGAATTGCTTGCTGGCTTGTTTTTCATCAAAGGCTGCAAAATCTTGATAGAACATAACACAGCCATCGGCCATTTCCACCAGAGTTTTCGATCTGTCTCGCAACGACTCAACCACATCTTCTATTTTAGGTCCACTGCTAACGTCAATCGAACGACTCTCTAAGTGCCACTGTAAGTGTTGAATCAGTTCTGAAAGCTCAATGCTTTTAATATAGGACTGATTTAACCAAATCAATTTTTCTTGGTTAAAGCTCGCAGGCGCTTTGTTGATATTATCAAGATCAAACAAGTCAATCATTTCTTCTAATGAAAAAACCTCCTGATCACCGTGTGACCAACCCAAACGAATAATATAATTAAGCAGTGCCTTTGGTAAAAAACCCTCGTCTCGATAAGCCATCACATTAACCGCGCCGTGACGTTTAGATAATCGCGCACCATCGCTACCCAAAATCATCGGCACATGAGCAAAAGCCGGCAAGTCCCAATTAAGCGCAGTGTATAAATTAATCTGTTTTGGTGTGTTATTGATATGGTCGTCGCCGCGCACAACGCAGTCAATCGCCATGTCGTGATCATCAACAACAACCGTTAAATTGTAAGTAGGCGAGCCATCGGAGCGCGCAATAATTAAGTCATCAAGCTCTGAATTAGCGATTTCAATGTCGCCTTTGACATGGTCCCTAAAGGCCACTCTTCCCTCGTCTGGATTGAGAAAACGAATAACACCACTAGACAAATTTTTATCGCGACAACAGCCGTCATATTTTGCTTTTTCACCCGCGGCCATTTTGTCTTCTCTCAATTTTTCCAGGCGTTCTTTAGAGCACTCACAGTAATACGCCCTACCTTTTTTCAATAAATCATCAATAACTTCTTGGTAACGATCAAAGCGATCCGTCTGATAGATTGGACCTTCGTCATAATCAAGCCCAAGCCACTCCATGCCTTGCAATATTGCATCAACCGATGCCTGCGTAGAGCGCTCTCTATCGGTATCTTCAATTCTAAGTGTAAATTGGCCGTTATTTTTTCTAGCCCAAAGCCATGCAAATAGTGCCGTTCTTGCGCCACCAATATGAAGATAGCCTGTCGGGGATGGTGCGAATCTTGATTTCATAAAGATATTTACTTTTAAATATAAATTAAGAGGTGTTTTGAATTAATACCAAGGCATTGTCTACCTTAAATTTTGGCATTTCGCGAGAGCTTGCATGCCATCGATTAAATCAAATGAAGTGTTAATTTTACACTGATATAATTAACCCCCAATAGCCAAATATCTGCAGCATTTCAATGGAATTTACCCAACAAGACGCCAATCACAACTCCATTGTCTCTCACAACCCCTCGGGCATAACTTTGGCTTATACGGAGTTAAAAAAACCTTGCTTTATTTCACCAACAAATACCGAAGAACTCTCAATACAATCCCTGGCCGAAGTCAATAAAGAATTACTCTTCCGACTCACTTGCCAGGAGTCGCTCGATTTATTAATTGTTGGCACAGGTGAGCGCGTGATTTTTCTCTCTGCCAAGCAGCAAGTCGCACTTGGCGAACTCGGACTTGGTGTTGAGTGCATGAATAATGCTTCCGCCTGCAGTAGCTTTAATTTATTACTCTCAGACGCACGATCGGTTGGTTTATTGATCTTATGATTGCTTATTTGTACAAAAAATTTAAGCTTTTTTACCGCTATTTTAAAATTGACACGCCGCTACTGTTACTTATAGTCATTATTTCCGCGCTTGGCTTATTGATTCTTTACAGTAGCTCGGGCGGGTCTTTAAGTCCTGTTTATAGACAATTAACCCATTTGGCTCTGGCAACTGGGGTGATGCTGGTTGTAGCGCAAATACCACCGCTTTATATGAAAAGAGCGGCGCCTATTTTAATGGTTATTGGTATTTTTCTACTGCTCATGGTGCTGTTTTTTGGCAGCTCAGGCGGTGGCGCTCAACGCTGGCTAGATCTTGGCGTGGTGAAATTTCAACCCTCCGAAATGATGAAAGTGATTGTACCCATTGCCATTGCCTCTATCCTTTCTGATCGAGCGCTACCCCCAAGGGCGACCCCCACATTAATTTCTTTGGGCGCAATAGCTATCGTTGTGCTACTTATTGCGAAACAACCGGATTTAGGCACTTCACTTTTAATTGGTGCTTCGGGTGTCTATGTTTTGTTTTTTTCAGGCGTAAACATCAAACTACTAAAAAATTCATGGCTTAATTCTAGTCTTTTGTTAGGCCTTGTGTCAGGCGGGTTGTATATTGCTTGGAATTACTTGTTAATGGCTTATCAAAAGAAACGTATATTAACTTTGCTTGACCCAGAATCCGATCCGCTTGGTTCAGGCTACCACATTTTGCAATCCAAAATTGCGATTGGCTCTGGCGGCTTCACTGGCAAAGGTTTACAGCAAGGCTCTCAATCTCAGCTCGATTTTTTACCGGAAGACTCTACCGATTTTATTTTTTCAGTGCTGGCAGAGGAGCTGGGCTTTCTCGGGGTACTCTTATTACTGCTCATTTACGGACTGATTATTTACCGCTGCTTTAGTCTTTCAATGCACTGTGAAGACAACTTCTCAAAGCTCTTGGGTGCTAGTTTGTCCATGATCTTTTTTACCTATGTCTTTGTCAATATCGGCATGGTTTCCGGCCTGTTGCCAGTCGTTGGAGTACCCCTACCACTGGTCAGCTACGGCGGCTCGTCCCTAATGACATTGATGGCAAGTTTTGGCATTATTATGTCTATTCATAAGCACAAAGGACCGAGATACTTACAACGATGAAAACCACCCTTATCGCCCTGCTTTTATTTATAAATACTACAGTATTTTCTGATATTTTGCCGTCAACACACTTTAAATCTGTACAAACATTTATTAACGAAATGGCGCAAGATCATGGCTTTAATAAATCTGAGTTGCAGTTTATTTTTTCAAAAATTAAGCTAAAAAAAGTAGATAAAAGCACGCAAAACAAAGCAACAACTCCCACGCAAAGCCCTGGAAAAATGAGTTGGGAAAAATACCGATCCATTTTTGTTACCGAAGGCAGGATTGATAGTGGTGTGATTTTTTGGCAAAACAACAAAAAAACACTTGCAAATGCCGAGAGTAAATATGGCGTACCCAGTGCAATCATTGTCGCCATTCTAGGCATTGAAACCAATTACGGCAAGGTACAAGGTAAATACCCAACACTTAAAACACTTATTGGTAAAGCGTTTGGCACCTCTAGCCGCAGAAACTTCTATCGAAAAGAGCTAGAGTCGTTCTTACTGTTGGCTAGAGAAAACACACTGCCGCCATTAGCCATTAAAGGCTCTTCCGCCGGTGCACTGGGGTACGCCCAATTCATCCCCAGCTCTTATCGATATTATGCCGTGGATTTTGACAACGACTTTAGGGTGGATCTATTTAACAACAAGCATGATGCAATCGGCTCAATAGCCAATTATTTGGCGCAGCATAATTGGCAAAAAAGCGGGAAGATAGCTGAAGTAATTGAACTGGACAAGACTCAACAAGCTCTTGCCCAAGCAAAGATATCAAAACCCAGCAAAAACGCGCAATACTGGCGAGAGCTGGGGCTCGAGATAGACAGTAAAATTAACGACGATACCAAACTCGCTTTTATTCGCTTGCACGATGATCAATCAATGCAAACTTGGCTGACTTTCTGGAACTTTTACGCAATTACTCGCTATAATCACGATAACCGCTACGCGATGACCGTTTATCAATTGTCAGAGCAATTAAAGCAAGCATTTACTTCAACTATTTAGAGTTAATTTTCTATGAAATTTCTATCACTCTCTTCCCTTTTTAAAGCCCTCATAATCCTTTCTCTAGCAAGCAGTGTTGGCGCGAAAGAGCCAAAATTCTACATCCCTGAAGCACCTACTATTGGTGCTGCCGCCTATACCATCTTGGATCACAACTCCGGGAAAATTATCGCCGAAAACAATTCAGATGAGCAGAGAGCGCCAGCAAGCCTGACGAAGCTAATGACTTCTTATGTTGTTTTTAAACGCATCAAAGAAGAATTTATTAGCCTTGATGATGTAGTAAAAATTAGTGAAAAGGCATGGAAAACTGGTGGCTCTAGAAGCTTTATTGAAGTTGGTAAGCTGATTAAACTAGAAGACTTATTAATGGGTATGATCATTCAATCGGGTAATGACGCCTCGGTTGCACTTTCGGAGCATGTTGCAGGATCTGAAGGCACTTTCGTGCTGTTTATGAATGAGTACGCACTCGACCTTGGCATGGATAACACCAATTTCGAAAATGCCTCTGGCTTGCCCCATGACAACCAATACACAACAGCTCGCGATATCGCCGTTTTGGCTTCTGCCATTATTCGCGAATTTCCAGACTTCTACCAGTGGTACTCACAAAAAGAGTTTACTTACAACAACATTAAGCAAAGCAACCGTAACAAGCTTCTTTGGTCCGACGCCACTGTTGATGGCCTTAAAACAGGCTACACCGAAAAAGCAGGCTACTGCCTGGTGACGAGCGCCAACCGAGTTGGTATGCGTTTAATCTCTGTCGTGCTTGGCTCTGACAGCCCTACGGTGCGCGTCTCCGAAACACAAAAATTACTTGACTATGGTTTCAGATTTTTTGAAACACAATCCATTGACGACGTCTCTCAACAAGTTCCGGTGTTTAAATCTGAAAAAAGTAGCATTAAAGTGGGCGTACTTAGCTCACCTTATTTAACACTTCCGCGAAACCAGTTTAGGTACACAACGCAAACAATTCATTTAAGCGAGCAATTAACAGCGCCAATCAAGCGTGGTGATAATGTTGGTGAACTTGTTCTTAGTTTCAAGGAAGAAGTGTTAGCGCGTATGCCATTGGTTGCCCTCGAGGATGCACCTGAATCTGGATTTTTTGCAAGAATGATTGACTCGATTAAAATGCTGTTTTAGCAACCCCATGGTTTATTTAAACGGCGACTTTCTCGAAAAAGACAAAGCCTTTGTTTCAGTGATGGACAGGGGCTTTCTATTCGGTGACAGTGTTTACGAAGTCCTTCCTGTATACGAGGGCAATATCTTCTGCTTTAAGCCACACCTTCACCGACTCAGTGAAAGCTTAGAGGCAATCAAAATACCCAATCCGCACACAAACGAAAAATGGCGGATGACACTTCAACAACTTATTAATTACCACCCACAGCACACTAATCAGTCCATTTATTTACAGGTAACAAGAGGTTGCGATACAGACAGAAAACACACTTATGGCAAACTTAAACCCACGGTTTATATGCAATCAAGTCCTTTTGAGGCCGTCCGTAAAGAAGATTTCCTGTCCGGGCTTTCAGCAATAACGCGGGACGATATTCGTTGGAGTCAATGCAACACCAAAGTCACCTCGCTTCTTGCCAATGTTATGTACGCTCAAGAAGCGAAACAAAATAATGTCGAGGATGTGATTCTTTGTCGTAACAATATTGTTACAGAGTGCTCAAGCGCCAACCTTTTTATTGTTAAAAATGGCTGTGTTTACACTCACCCTAAAGGTCCACATATCTTGCCAGGTATTACCCGGGAAGTTGTATTAGAGTGCGCCGATTATTACAACATTAATACCGAAGAAGTGACCATTTCAAAAGAGGATTTACTTGACGCAGACGAGGTTTGGATTTCTAGTTCAACACGCGAAGTTCTGCCAATTACTAAGATTGATGACGTCTTAATTAATCAAGGCAAAGTTGGAGGGATATGGCCCTTGGTTTTCGATCGCTACCAGGTTGAAAAAAGCTTAAACAGTTAATTAACTTTGACTGATTTTTCTCACTATTGAGACGATTTTGAGTCAACCAATTGCAGTAAAATATTGCCTAGTGTCGAGGGTAAACCGACAATGAATAATTATGAACCCCGCCAGGCCCGGAAGGGAGCAACGGTAATAGTTTTTTCTTGTGTTGGATTCTATTCTCGGCACTACTTACACCACAATTGTTAAACCGACATTCATGAGTGAGCACTACCAAGTTTTAGCGCGAAAATACCGACCTCACACCTTTGAGGAACTGGTTGGTCAAACGCACACTGTTAAAACCCTGGTTAATGCCCTCAATAACAACACCCTCCACCATGGATTTTTATTTACCGGCACAAGAGGTGTAGGAAAAACAACCATCGCCCGTATTTTTGCAAAATCGGTCAATTGCGAGCAAGGTGTTAGTGCCAATCCGTGTGGCAAATGCGCGACTTGCATAGAAATCGACAAGGGTCAATCTATTGATCTAATCGAGCTAGATGCCGCCTCACACACAGGTGTGGATCATATGCGCGAAATTTTAGAAAATGCGCAATACCTACCCACCAAGGATCGCTTTAAAGTCTACTTAATCGACGAAGTACACATGCTCTCCAAGAGCAGCTTTAACGCGCTATTAAAAACCCTTGAAGAGCCGCCTGGGCATATTAAATTTTTATTGGCCACAACAGATCCTCAGAAGTTGCCCATTACTGTTCTGTCTCGTTGCCTACAGTTCAATCTTAATAAGCTGACACACGATGAAATTCTGTCACAGCTGAAATTCATCATGAAATCCGAAGGACTGGATTATGAAGAGTCCGCCTTGGCAAAGATTGCTGATTTTGGCAATGGCTCTATGCGTGACGCCCTTAGCCTATTGGATCAATCCATCTCTTTTGGCAATGGTAGTGTTTTAGAGAATGACATTAAGGCTATGCTAGGTCTAGTACAGCACGATGACATTGTTGAGCTAGCCACCCTTCTTGTTGAAAGAAAGCCGGCTGAAATCATTGCTTTTGTTAGAAAACTCGCTCATCAAGGAGAAAACCTAGGCAACGCGCTGAAGGATTTAACCTCCCTCATTCATCAGATTTCAATCGCCCAAATCTTGCCTAATAATGCCGAGAGCTCCAAAGACGTACATGCTCTTGCAGGTCAGATTTCTGTTCACGATCTACAGCTGTATTATCAAATAGCCATTAACGGCCAAAGAGATCTTATTCACGCACCAAGTGAGCAAGTGGGCTTTGAAATGACACTGTTAAGAATGGTTGCCTTTCATTCTAAGTACGAGTCCGAAAAAAAAACTCTAAAAATCAGACCCGCGGCTGACAAAAAGACGAAGGCCACTAAAGCCACAGTCGAGAAAAAAATCGAGAAGAAACCAGTAGCAAAGGAGACTTCAGCCTCAAGTCCTACTAAGGCCATACAAGAAAAAGTAGAGACAGAAACCAAGCAAGCAGAAGTTACCACCACTCAAACAAGTAAAGCACCAATCAATAATCAAGCCGATTGGGAGGTTCTAATTCAACAGCTACCTTTCAAGGGTGCGGCAAAAATGCTGGTTAAGAACACGCTTTTTACGCAACTTAAAGACGACAAACTAACACTGACACTTGACTCTAGCTTTAGTAATTTATTAACAACAAACACGCAAAAAGCAATTGAGATTACACTTGTAGAGCGCTTTCCTGGCATCAGTGTCACTATTGAAGCTGGCGAGACAAACAACCAGTCGCTTGCACAAAAAGAAAACGCCGCTGAAAAATCTCAGCGCCAAGAATTAGAATCAAATTACCTCAACGACGAAGGCGTTAAAGCGCTGGAGAAAGCCTTGAACACCAAAGTCGATGTTAAATCCATCAGAACCTTAAAGGAGGTCAATAATGTTTAAAGGTGGCATGGCTAGCATGATGCAAAAAGCACAGAAAATGCAGTCGGATATGAAAATTGCACAAGACGAAATAAAGCTTCTAAGTTGTACAGGTGAGTCGGCATCCGGCGCCATAAAAATCACCATCAACGGCCAGCACCAAGCAACTGCTGTTGAAATTGACGAAAGCCTGCTTGATGAAAAAGAAATGCTTGAAGACTTGATCATGACGTCAATCAACGACGCCTCATCACAAATAAATCGAATTTCTGAGGAAAAAATCAAAGATGTTACTGGTGGACTTAATTTACCGCTATGATTGAAAAATTAAACAAAGCCTTCTGTGTACTTCCCGGTGTCGGGGCGAAAAGCGCGCAGCGATTCGTCTACCACCTGCTCGAACGCGATCGCGAAGGCGGGTTTGAGCTAGCCAAAGCGTTGGTTGACGCGATGGAACACGTTAAAAACTGCTCAAGATGTCGAACCCTAACAGAAAAAGAAATCTGCGAAATATGCGCCAACGATGTACGTGATGGCTCGCAATTGTGCATTGTGGAAACACCCAGCGACATTCACGCCATCGAACAAAGTGGTGTTTATTCTGGCAAGTACTTTGTCCTTAGTGGCTACCTCTCCCCTATTGACGGCATTGGTGCAGCAGAACTTGGCCTTGATGAGTTAGAGGGTCTACTTGAGAATGAAGAAATCCGAGAGATTATTCTTGCCACCAACGCCACGATTGAAGGCGAAGTCACCGCTCACTACATTCACAATTTAGCCAAAAAACACGGCATCGACACCACCAGAATTGCTCACGGCATCCCGATTGGGGGTGAGTTAGAGTACGCTGACATTAATACCATTGCCCACGCCCTTTCTGGACGCAAATCTTACGATTAATCAATCCCCAGAACTTTACGTCTAAAACGAATCAAGATATCTTCGGTATAACCGTTAGGCTGATCTTTACCTTCAAAAACAAGCGCCAAGGAGGCTTGATAGGCAAAACTATCAAAACTTGGCGCCATCTTATGATAATGGGGGTCACCCTTGTTTTGCTCATCAACAACAATTGCCATTTTCTCGAATGCTGCACGCACCTCTTTTTCGGAGCAAATACCATGGTGCAGCCAATTGGCCATATGTTGTGAAGAAATACGCAAAGTAGCGCGGTCTTCCATAAGGCCGACATGGTTGATATCTTGCACCTTGGAGCAACCAACTCCTTGATCAACCCAGCGAACCACGTATCCAAGAATGCCTTGAGCGTTATTATGAATCTCATCTGAAATTTCATCTTTTGATAGGGTTTCGGAATTTTTCATTAAAGGTACCTTTAATAAATCATCTTGGTCAACCTCTAAACTTTCTTGCAACTCTTGCTGACAATTGTGCACCGAAAAACGATGGTAGTGCGTAGCATGAAGCGTAGCAGCGGTTGGTGAAGGCACCCAAGCACAACTCGCACCCGCCTCTAAATGCACCATTTTTGAATCCATCATCTCACGCATGAGATCCGGCATCGCCCACATACCCTTGCCAATTTGAGCCTTTTGATAAAAACCGCACTGCAATCCAACACGGACGTTATTCCATTCATAAGCATCGTACCACTGCTGTTTTTTAATTTTACTCTTTCTACGCATGGGTCCCGCCAACATAGAAGTGTGAATTTCGTCGCCTGTTCTGTCTAAAAATCCCGTGTTGATAAAAATAACCCGATTTTTTGCCTCTTTAATACAGGCCTTTAAAGCGAGAGATGTTCGCCTTTCCTCGTCCATAATGCCTATTTTTATGGTGTTTTCTTGTAAATTAAGGGCTTTCTCCACCAATAAAAACAACTTAACCGTAAATGCCACCTCCTCCGGTCCGTGCATTTTTGGCTTAACAACATAGAGACTGCCATTCTTAGAATTATGTCTAGATTGCAAATCGTGAAGACCGGCTAAAGTTGTCACCATTGCGTCCAGAATTCCTTCAGGAATCGGCTCGCCTTCCGCGGTTTTCACAAGGTCAGTAAACATATGAAGACCAACATTCCTTACTAGAATCAAACTGCAACCGGATAGACTCTTCAGATGACCTCTGATATCCGTAAAAGCACGATCCTCGTTCATTGAGCGCTTAAATTTCTCACCGCCTTTATCAAAACTAAAACTCAGGTCTCTTCTCATTAAGCCAAGATAGTTACGATAGGCATCGATTTTTTCTTCAACACTGACCGTTGAAGCCGAATCTTCGAAATCAACAATGGTAGTAATTGCAGACTCTAACAAAACATCAAAAATACCGCTTTTGTGATAGCTGCTTTCTTGATCCAAAACAATCTCCATGTGAAGGTTGTTGTTCAGCAATAAGATGTTTCCAGAAGAAGAGAATCCTATGAATTTTTGCTCGTCAACCAAGGCGGCATTTTGGCCATTATTCAAGATAAAAATGAGTTGACTGGGGTGTTTTTCAATAGCGATAATTTGCCTATAAGAGGCGCCATTAAGCGGAACAACTTCATCTAGAAAGTCACAGGCAAGCTCGGCTGTCTTCTTAACGCGATGCAAGTTATGAGCAAAAGAGGTTGCCATACTGCCCTTGTTAGGAATAACATTCGTACCGTAGAGTGCGTCAAATAAGCTACCCCATCGAGCATTGACAGCGTTAAGGGAAAATCGAGCATTCGAGATAGGCACCACGAGCTGCGGTCCTGCAATAAGGGCTATCTCGTCATCGACATTATCAACCTTAATTGAAAAATCTTCAGGCTGAGGCGAGAGGTAGCCAATTTTAGAAAGAAATTCCTTGTATTCACTCGCATGAATATTGGGTGAATTTTCTGTGTGCCACACATTAATTTGTGCTTGGAGTGCGTCTCTCTTATTAAGAAGATCACTATTTTCTTGAGTTAATTCAGAAACTATAAAAGTTAAGGATTTGAAGAATTCTTTGGCGTCTATTAATAAACCAACACATACCTCAGTTTCAATAAAATTGTAAAAATCACGGTCAATTTCAAAACCATTAATCTCAATTCTGTTATTTGAAACTTTCGAATCCTGAGGCAACAGGTTTGTCATTAAAAACACCCCTACAAGTTATTGAATTGTTAAAGTATATTCTTTAATACCTTCTAAACAGTTAACAAAATATTACATAAAATTAACACTTTATTACTCCAAAATCTCCTTTCAGAAATTAAGGTTAATT
>DUCF01000045.1 GCA_012959965.1 Candidatus Thioglobus sp.
TATTTTCCTGTTCTCGTCAATGGTTGTAATTCAGTTAATTGCACGATAGATTGTCTTGCCAACGGGACGATATGAAGTTACCCCATCTTCATTTATCACTGGGTATAGACCACTCCCCTGCCGCTAAATTGATTTCACTCCCATCAGCATAGCGTAACTCCCCAGAGCGAACAAAAACCAGAGGACCAAGACCTAATGATTGGGTAATAAACTTGCCCTTATAGCCCTCAATGGTACGGAAAAGCGCTCCAATTTGTTCAGGAAACGTGATGCTTGCTATTGCATAACGAAAGACGTGCCCAAAATTTTGCATGGTTCTGTGCGCGGTATCCAGAGAACGTGTTTCAATCCACCGAATGGTTTGTAACAGTAGCGGCGATGACACCTCTGATACAGGCATAGCACCTAACAAGGGAAATATATCCTGCTCTAATAAGCGCAATAGGCGAGTAGCGTGACTATCAACCTCCCCGGCTTGAACTTATCGTGCCATTCACGGGCAACAGCCTCAAATGTGTTAGATTGACTTTGCTGATGCTCCTGGACAGTAATAGACTTAAAAATTAGCTAAACTATTGATTTTAAATTATTAAAATACTGTATTGGACTTTCTTGGATGCTCATTTGGTAGCGACAGGTGGAATTGAACTACCAACCTCAGGATTATGAAACCCAAACTAGTAGATAAAACCCAATTAAATCAAACGCTTACTATCTATAATTTTCTCAAACTGCGTTGCACAACGTTGTACTGCGTGTCATTGATATCTCAGATAGTTACACCTAATCAAGACTCCCCTTATTTTACTTATCAAATCAATTATTTTTATACTCTAGTTTCGATATAATCAAAAATGTTAAACCTTAGGAGGAAACTTCAATGTTTAGAAAATCGATAATACTAACTACAGCGATAACAATAGCCTTGTCTGCAACCGCAGCATTCGGAGATACTAAACTTAAATCCCCAAAATTTTGGTGGCCTGACCAATTAAATCTTAGCCCACTTCGTCAGCATTCAGCTGAGTCAAATCCAATGGGTGGAAATTTTAACTATGCTGAAGAGTTTACTAAACTTGACCTAGATGCGGTTAAGAAAGATATCAAGAACGTGTTAACAACTTCTCAAGACTGGTGGCCTGCCGACTATGGAAACTATGGGCCTTTTTTTATTCGCATGGCTTGGCATAGTGCAGGGGTATACCGTATTTTTGATGGCCGAGGTGGCGCATCAGGTGGTCAGCAACGGTTTGATCCTCTCAATAGTTGGCCCGATAATGTTAATTTGGATAAAGCGCGTCGATTACTCTGGCCTATCAAGCAAAAGTATGGCCGTCAAATTTCATGGGCCGACCTAATGATTCTGACGGGTAACGTTGCTTTGGAGTCTATGGGCTTCAAAACCTTTGGTTTTGCCGGTGGACGCGAAGATGACTGGGAACCTGAAATGGTGAACTGGGGTGAAGAGGAAAAGTTTCTATCGGATGCAAAACGATATCACGGCGAAAGAAAACTTAACAAGCCACTTGCAGCCGTGCAAATGGGACTTATCTATGTTAATCCGGAAGGTCCTCAAGGGAACCCTGATCCACTTTTAGCCGCTAAAGATATTCGTGAAACTTTTGGCCGCATGGCGATGAATGATGAAGAAACGGTCGCTTTGATTGCTGGCGGTCATACCTTTGGTAAAGCGCACGGTGCTCACAAATCAGATAAATGTGTAGCGGTAGAACCAGCGGCTGCGGGTATTGAAGAACAAGGCTTTGGTTGGAAAAATAAATGTGGTACCGGTAAAGGCGCAGATACTGTCTCCAGTGGACTGGAAGGTGCTTGGACGACTACGCCCACCGCTTGGAGTATCAATTATCTACAAAACTTATTTAGTATGGAGTGGGTAAAAACTAAAAGTCCAGCCGGTGCGACCCAATGGATTCCTAAGAATGCACACGAAGTGAAATTAGTGCCTGATGCGCACGATTCATCGAAGCGTCATGCTCCAATTATGTTTACAACCGATTTGGCTCTTAAGTTTGACCCAAGCTATCAACAAATTGCAAAGCGTTTCTTGGATAACCCAGGTGAATTCTCTCTGGCTTTTGCTAAAGCATGGTTCAAATTGACGCACCGTGATATGGGCCCACGATCTCGGTATTTAGGTGCTGAAGTGCCTGAAGAAGCTCTCATTTGGCAAGACCCGATTCCAGCGGTTGATTACGAGATAATTACCGATGGAGACGTCGGAACATTGAAAGCTAACATTATGGATTCTGGCTTAACCATACCTCAATTGGTAAGAACGGCCTGGGCATCGGCTTCCAGCTTCCGTGGAACAGATATGCGCGGAGGCGCCAACGGTGCCCGCGTTCGTCTTGCACCGCAAAAAGATTGGCCAGCAAATAGTCCAACAGAGATAGCGATAGTACTGAAAACTCTGGAAAACATTCAAAATATATTCAACAATCAATCAGGCAAAAAGCAAGTCTCATTGGCAGATCTAATCGTATTGAGCGGGGCGGCTGCAATTGAAAAGGCTGCAATAGATGCAGGATATGAGGTAACCGTTCCATTCACACCAGGACGTGCGGATGCAACGGAAACGGAAACGGATGAGAAATCTTTCGCAGTACTTGAACCTACTGCGGATGGCTTTCGTAACTATTACAATACAAATAGTCCTCTGTCACCAGTCGAAATGCTCATCGATAAAGCGAATTATCTGACTTTGACGATCCCTGAAATGGCCGTACTAATTGGTGGCATGCGGACATTGAATGCTAATGCTGAAGGCTCACCATACGGCGTATTTACAGATCAACCCGGAACGTTGAGTAACGACTTTTTTGTTAATCTGCTTGATATGTCTACTCGGTGGGAAAAATCAACAACCGTTGACGGTGTTTACGAAGGTCTTAATCGTCAAACAGGTAAAACCAGATGGATGGCCACACCTGTGGATTTGATGTTCGGTTCTAATGCAGAACTACGTGCTATTTCTGAAGTATATGCGGCTGATGATGCAAAAGATAAATTCGTCACTGACTTCGTTGATGCCTGGGTCAAAGTGATGACACTGGATCGCTTTGATCTGTGGTCCGATTGATCGGGTTTCAATATGACATTAAGGCTGTACGAATTTTCATAATAAATGATGAAGGATTATTAAATGTTTATTAATAAAATTACACATGGTTTAACCTGTCTCTGTATGAACCGAGGGTATGTGTAATAGGTGATGATGTAATTAACTCCAAGGTAGAGCCAGATGATTGGCAATCGATCTGCGATATAATTACCAAAGGAATGAAGGGCAACAAACCTGAGTCAGCCTTAGTTGATGCAATTACTCAATCGGGTGATTTTTTGACCAGGCATTTCCCTGTTGGAGATGATGATCAAAATGAACTGGCCAATGAATTGATATTGATAGATAACTAATCTGTTTGCTTAATGGACCGGATCTGTTCAAAAGTCTGGAGTGGCTACGAATTAATGGCTCCGGCCAGAGCAGAAAGTTGCAACCTTGGGGTAAAACCCTGACTAATCGTCCTGACAGAAATGCTTATTTTGACCTAATGAATTCAAATGTGTTAAATTACACAATTCACCCATTAATTAGAGAATATATTATGAGTAAAGGTACAGTAAAGTGGTTCGATGCAGGTAAAGGTTTTGGTTTTATTACTC
>DUCF01000046.1:0-13936 GCA_012959965.1 Candidatus Thioglobus sp.
CTGATAATTTTGAAAAAACGCATTGAGTACATCAAACAAATGCAAACCTACGGGATTATCAGTTTTATTTTTTGTGTGTTTTCCATCTTTAGTCTATTTGTAGACTATGAGTTACTTGGTGTTTACCTGTTTGGTTTTAGCTTGTTGTTATTGGTGGCATCACTCGTCTACGCTCTGATTGAGACGCTTTTGTCAACCAGAGCCTTAATGATAGAGTTGGATAGCTGATTAAGTGCTAGGATTTTTTTCATGATATTTCTTTCTTACTAGTGGTTCTGTTTGCCATTGTTAGTAGTTGAGGTTATGAAGGCTGCGCTCATCGAACAATGCTTTCAGACTTGCGTGCTTCAGGGGATAACACTATTATTATTTACTTGAGCCAAGTATTTTTAGCCTCAGAATCTTTATTACTCCCTAGAAAAACTCTGGCACTAATCAAAAAGTGCTCACCCGAACAGTCCTTGCCTAAATCCTTTGGAAGTGCCTCGCAAAGTTAAGCCTTTTACTTTTTCATCGTGGTAAGTCTCTCTTTCCAATTTGAGCTGTAGGTAGATTATCAAGTATCTTTACTGTAAAATTAGCCACTGCTTATAAATTTAGCTTTCTTGTTTAACATTTCGGACACACAAAAGACAAGGAAGTATCGCGTTAGAGCTTTACAGAGATGTGAGGCCTTTTTTGTATCAAACCCTAGGAGAAAATATGAAAGTTGAAAATGGAAAAGTAGTAACAATGCACTACACGCTCAAGAATGACGCTGGTGATGTGATTGATTCATCTGAAGGCAAAGAGCCGATGCCATTTTTACAAGGTCATGGCAATATCATCCCGGGCTTGGAGACTGCCCTAGAGGGAAGCACAGTGGGCGATAAGCTTGACGTTTCGGTTGAACCAGAAGAGGCTTACGGCCTCAGACTTCAAGATGCTATTCAAGAAATTCCAAGCTCAGCACTTCAAGGTGTTGATAATTTGACTATTGGTATGCAGCTTCAATCTCAGGACGAAGAGGGTCATCCCTTTGTCGTCACTGTGACAAAAATTGAAGATGAAACGATTACGGTTGACGCCAATCACCCATTGGCGGGTGAGATCTTGCATTTTGCGGTTAGTATTGAGTCTATTCGAGACGCGCAAGAAGAAGAGATCTCTCACGGTCACGTGCACTAAAATACCTTACAATAAAGGGCGTTATGAAATCACATAATTGCCCTTTATGCTCCTCTCAAAAAACCCAACTTTACCACACTGACGACACTCGTCAATATCATGCTTGTTCAGCATGTGAGTTTGTTTTTGTTCCAAGCGCTTTCCACCTTGGCGAAGTCGACGAAAAATCCCGCTACGATCTTCATAATAACGACCCCAATGACACCGACTACCGAAGTTTTTTATCACAAGTAGCAAAGCCCTTGTTGGAGAAGTTACCCAAAGAGGCAAGGGGGCTTGATTTTGGCTGTGGTCCAGGCCCAACATTATCGATTATGCTTGAAGAGCAAGGTTATACGGTCGATTTATTTGATAAGTTTTATGCCCAGAATAGCGCGGTCTTTAATCGTAAGTACGACTTTATCACAGCAACCGAAGTTCTGGAGCACTTGTCTCAACCCTTATTTGAACTCAACCGTTTATACAATATGTTAAATCCTGGCGGTATGCTTGGAATAATGACTGAAATGCTGTCAGATAATACGAGTTTTGTAGATTGGTATTATAAGAATGACCCTACGCATATTGGTTTTTTTAGTCGAGCAAGCTTGCAACGACTCGCTGGTACATGGCGTGCTGAGATAGAAACACTGTCCAGTCGAGTGATTTTAATTACAAAAACATCGACCTAGTGAGTGCGGGATTAACCTAAACGCTGTCCAAATGTTCGACATACAGGCGACCGTAATATCGAATGGATTTGGCGTGATGTGCGTGCAAAATATTGACAACTTTCTCTCGTGCAACTTTGTTTAAAGTGGGTACGCTAACAATGGCATGACCCTCTTTAAGGTCTTTTTCGACTCTCTCAAGGTATTCATGCTCTTCCCCTTGGGCGAGATGTTGCCATTTTCTAATAAGTTTGATCCAAAGACCGTGTTTATCGCCAACTGGGTCGAGGAATGCCAATCCATCATCACCTATAGATTCGTCGATTTGTGAATCATCAAAGCCAGCATCAATCAATTCACTGACCACCATGTCAGCCTCATTTTTTGTGTCAACAACGGCAACAACACGATGAGTTGGGTACGCATAAAAGTTTTCCTTGGTATGGGTTAACATGGTTGACTCCTATATGGTTAAAAACAAGTTGATATGTTTTTATTTATCAATCAATTTTTACTATACACCCATAATTAAGCACTACCAAGGTAATTGAGCGCCAAGAAGTTATGGCTTATGATTCAATGAGTCTTAAATAACTATTGTATCGATAAGGGTGGATGTCGCCCGACTCCAGAGCCACTTTGATCGCGCAATTGGGTTCGTTGATGTGCTGGCAATTTCTGAAGCGACAATGACCGAGCAAGGGTTGAAACTCTATAAAACCGTTGAGAATGTCCTTTGTACTTAGATTGTCTAGCTGAAATTCTCGAATACCGGGAGAGTCAATTAGGTCACCACCACTGGCGATTTTGTAAATACATGTGTTAGTCGTTGTGTGTTTTCCAAGTTTGCTTTTTTCACTTATCTCATTCACTCTGATGTTTAAATCTGGAATGAGTTCGTTGATTAAAGAGGACTTTCCAACGCCAGACTGCCCTAGAAAGATATGTGTTTTATCGGCCAATTGTTGTTTTAAATCGTCTAAATATAGGCGATCTTTAACACTGATAAAGTGCAGTTCATAGCCAAGATTTTGATAGACCAAAAAATCCTTGTGCAGGTCTTTCAAATCGTCTAGCAACTCGATTTTATTAACAATAATGGCAATTGGTAAATTGGCATTTTCTGCCACAACAAGGTAGCGATCAATTAGATCAAGCTGATATTTTGGCTCTGCGGCCACCACTAACCAAAGTTGATCAACATTTGCGGCGATGAGTTTTTCTTGTCTTTTGAGCTCGCTTTTACGGGGCAGCAAGGCGGTAACAATGCCGTTGTCATTATCGGTGGGTTGAAATATTACTTCATCGCCAGCAACTGAGAGATCGATGTTTCGTCTGCTAGTACACTGGAATAATTCCCCATTACTGGACTCCACAAGTTGGCGTTGGCCATAGCGTGTGACCACTCTGCCTTTTTGCTCTTCGCCATCGCTATTTGCCTCTGATTCGGCTTTTTCTGAAGCCTTGTTGGCTCTGGCTATACGCTCGGCCTGAACCTTCTCAGCGCGCCATTTTTGTCGTCTGTTTAATGCCAAGGTTGTCCTGCGATAGAGTTGGTGTTTTTGCCAGCTAGAGAGGGCTTAGTGGGCATAAGGTTTATTTGAGTCTCTCAATGCGCAATGTAGCGCTCGGGTGAGTGTCGTGAAATGCCGAGTAATATTTATCAGGAGAGAGTGATGATGAATTCTCTTTGTAAAGTTTTACCAGTGAAGATATCAAATTGTTGGCATCCGTGTGTCTTGCAGCAAAAGCGTCCGCTTGAAACTCGTGTTTGCGTGATATTAGATTGCTAAACGGCGTGATAAAGAAACTGAAGACAGGCAGGATAAGGCTAAATATAACGAGCGCCGTGTGATTTGAAGGAAGAGAAATACCAAGGCCGAAGAAGAACCAGCTCTGCTTAATCAGATAGCCGAGTAATGCGAGGCTTATTAAGCTAAATACAAAAGAGCTTATCATGCGTTGGCGGATGTGTTTGTGATGAAAATGACCCAATTCATGCGCAAGAATAGCCTCCACTTCTCGGTCCTCCATGCCGTTAAGCAGTGTATCAAAGAATACAATTCTCTTGTTTTTTCCAAGACCGGTGAAATAGGCGTTACCGTGAGAGGATCTTTTAGAGCCATCCATAACAAAGATGCCGTCATTTTTAAAGCCGGTTCTCTGCAGAAGGCTGTCGATTCGATTGTTGAGGGTGTCGTTTTCTAACGGCTTGAATTTGTTAAAAATGGGTGCGATAAAGGTTGGGTAAACCCACATCATGGTAAGACTAAAAATACTCAATGTTAGCCATACATAAAACCACCAAGCACTACCCATAACGCCCATTAAGTAAAGAATGCCAAAGATAAGTGGGATGCCAACAATAAAAGTTAGTAGTATCTCTTTGAATAGATCGCCAATAAAAGTAAGGAGTGACATCCGATTAAAGCCAAATTTTTGCTCGAGGATAAAGTTTCGATAAAAGCTAAATGGTAAGTCAATCAGACTGGCAATTAGCATAATGCTTAATATAAAGGCAGAGCCTTGCACTAGAGGGGAGTCGGTAATGATGTTGCGCCAAAACAAATCAAGTTGGTTAATTCCTCCGCCTATGGTCCATAATAGAAGGACAATCGTTGAGACAATAACCTCAAAGTGACTCGCCACTAATTTGGCTTGCGTGTATCGACCTGCTTTTTGATGATCCTCAAGAGAGATGGAGTCTGTAAAGCCTTTCGGTACTTCGTTGAATGTTGCCTTGATGGCGCGATCTTGTCTAAAGTTGAGCCAAAGTAGAGCAACAACCGAGGCAAGGATGGCCAAGAGAAAAATGAAGGTAAATAAATTAAATTCCATGTCTTTAACAAATCGCAACGAATCCTAAGTATTTTACAGCCTATAACGCCCAGAGTCAGTCGTGATTGACAATCTATCTTTGCTAGGTGTTTGTAGATAATTGCTTGAGTGCAACCCATTTAGAGTGGCGTGATATTTGATGAATAAAAACTCGATATGGGTATAATCCTTTTATCAATGTGAGTTAAACAAACACGGATAATTATTGGCTGCGAGATTATTAACGCAGCCATATTTTTACAGAAATTAGGATTTTTTATGAGCACAATGGCAAATAGAGATGGCTTCATCTGGATGGACGGCGAATGGTTGGACTGGCGTGAGGCAAAAATACACGTATTAACGCATACCCTGCATTATGGCATGGGGGCATTTGAAGGTGTTAGGGCGTACGAGACCGATAGCGGTCCGGCAATATTTAAATTAGAAGAGCATACCGATCGTTGGTTTAATTCGGCAGAAATTCTTGGCATGACCATTCCGTTTGATAAAGAAACACTAAATCAAGCGCAGCGTGAAGTTATCACCAAAAACAACCTTAAGTCAGCATATTTACGTCCGATGTGTTTCTATGGCTCTGAAGGCATGGGCCTGAGAGCGGACAACCTAAAAGTTCACGTGATGATAGCGGCTTGGGAGTGGGGTGCTTATTTGGGCGAAGACAGCATGAGGAGGGGTATTCGGATTTGTACTTCTTCGTTTATTCGCCATCACGGTAATCCTAAGCTAATAAAGGCAAAAACCAACGGCAACTACGTTAATTCGATGATGGCCCTACAGGAAGCTCTAGACAAGGGTTTTGACGAGGCATTGATGTTGGATATTGACGGTTTTGTTGCTGAAGGCAGTGGTGAAAATATTTTCATTATTCGTGATGGTGTTATCTACACGCCATACCTAACGTCAGCTCTGCCTGGAATTACACGATACACCATTATTACTTTAGCGGATGAGTTGGGCTACCAGGTTATTGAAAAACAACTAACTTGTGAAGATGTTAGCGGTGCAGATGAGGCGTTCTTTACAGGAACTGCGGCCGAAGTGACGCCAATTAGAGGGCTTGATGAGCATACAATTGGTAGTGGCACCCGTGGTCCGATTACTGAGCAATTGCAATCTCTGTATTTTGATTGTGTTGCTGGTAGAAGCGCGCAGCATGAAAGTTGGATCGCCAAAGGGAGATGTTAATGGGTGATAGCCAAACCAAACACAAAAGCTTTAGCTTGGTTTCTAAGGAAGATTTACCCTTTCACTGCCCACCCAAAGAATCGCAAAAGTGGAATATGCACCCAAAAGTCTTTCTTTCATTTGACGAGCAAGGAAAAACAAGCTGTCCGTATTGCGGTGACAGCTATGAGTTAGAAAAGTAATTGGCAGACATTAAATGGCCAAAATGTTAGAAAATATCGTATTAGTTGGCCCGATGGGCTCTGGAAAGACAACCGTTGGGCGTCGTTTAGCCGATGAACTTGGCTGCAATTTTTTTGATTCTGATCACGAAATAATCGACAAAACGGGTGTGAGCATAGAGCATATTTTCGATATCGAAGGCGAAAAGGGCTTTAGAGCTCGAGAGTCACAAATGCTCTCGGAATTAAGCCAAAAGTCTGGCGCGGTTATTGCTACCGGTGGCGGCATTGTTCTGAGGTCTGAAAATAGGGCCTTGTTGCAACAATCTGGAATTGTGGTGTATTTGGCTTCATCCATTGAACAGTTACTGAAAAGAACATCAAAATCTAAAAACAGACCTATACTTGAAAAGAGTCTTGACCGTGAAAAGACGATTCGTGATATTCTTAGCGCAAGAGAAGCTTATTACCGAGAGGTGTCAACCTTAGAAATAGACACAACGGGCAAGCAACTACATGAAGTGATCGAGGTTATTAAGCAATATGCACAACGCTAAAAATAAAATATTAATACTTTGTTTTGTTACACTTTGCACCGAGGCTAGCGCTTTATCGGTTGATGAGTACACCTCAGTACTGATTCAAACACATCCTTACTTCCTGCAACTGTCTCTCTCAGAAGAGGCAAGCTTGATTGATCAACAAGCAGCGCTTACTTACACAGATTGGAATGTCAGGGGCTCTGTCAACAACAGTAACACTTCTGGTGATCACCTTACTTCTAGGCCGTACAGCGATTTAAACATGACTGCTTATGAGGTTTCGGTTAGAAAGAATATCGAACAAACAGGCGGCAATATAAGCTTAAGCCATTCGTGGAATCGCAATAAACGGGATGGCTCAGTCTCTGGCACCAATGCAGTTGGAGTGGATTATTCCCAGCCGTTATTGCAGAATAAAGGCGGTCTTAACGACCGATTGGGTGCCGATATAGCTGCGATTGAAGTCACCACGCAAGGTCTAAATCGTGCAGAGCAATCCGAGAGTTTTGTTGCATTAAAGATTAAAAGATTGATTGACTTGGTGTTGGCTCAGGAAAAAGAGAGTGTATATCGCCAACAATTCAACTTAACGATAAGCCAGCTTCAGCTAGTTGAAAATAAGCTTAGCAGTGGACTTGTTGAGCGCTCTGAATTGTTGAGCGAGTTGGATGCAAAATTACGGGCAGAGCAACAATGGCTGCAAGCCCAACAAGAGCTGTCTTTGTTAAGACAAGAACTTGCGGCGTTGATTAATATTCAGCCAAGCTCAATGGTTATAGAAATTGACCTTTATCAACGCCATGATATTGCTCAAATTGACGTTGGGGTGGTTTTGCCGCAGCTGAGATTAATACAGCAAATACAACTAGAGAAGCAGAAATTACTTCGTCAGCGCCAAAGCCTAGAGAATAAATTACTACCTTCTGTTAATTTGAGTATCGGGCTTAGCACTCAAGGTGAGGCCACTGACTACTTGGATGGTTTTTCCAATCAAGATCAATCTTGGCGTGTGGGTGTTGATGTTTCGTATCCGCTGGGTCAAAACAAAGCTAAGCTTGATTTGCAGCGCTCTGATATTTCTCTTGCGCGTTTAAATGCACGACAGCGCGAAGTAGAAGTGAATATTAAGCAACAAATTAGCACCCTTGTTTCCCAAGTGGACCTCCTGAGTCAAATGATGCAGACGAGCCTAGCGCAAATGCAAATTGCCGAGGATAAATTGGCTGAAGAGGAGTTAAGATACAACAACGCTAGAGTCCAAAAAAGCTGGCTGATTGGCGCTGAAAAATCGCTTAATATGGCGAATTTCGCTTACGCCCAAGTTGCTGCAAGTTATCAAAAAACTGTTGTCGAATATCGCTCCGCAATCGATCAATTGTTATAGATATGCTCCGCTATAAGCTCTTTCCAGAAAAGCCTTTTGCGCATATTTTTCGCCTACAACTGGAGATTAAAGAGCCTCAAGATTCTGGCCAAATAATCTCTCTTGCTAACTGGATACCCGGCAGCTACCTTGTACGTAATTTTGCCAAGCACATTGTTTCTATGTCTGCATCCAGTGATGACGGTACGATTAAAGTAAAAAAGCTAGATAAAAATCATTGGCAGTGCGAGCCGTGCAGCGGGGTCTTGCTACTTGAGTATGAAGTTTACGCTTTTGACTTATCGGTAAGGAGTGCCTACCTTAGCGATGAAAGGGCTTTTTTTAATGGCAGCAGTGTCTTCGTAAAAGTGCATGGTTTTGAAGGTGAGCCGTGTGAAATAGAGGTTTATCAGCCGCCAAAATCGCAAGCTAAGAGTCATTGGAAAATTGCCACAACGCTTGAAAAACTGAACGAATCCAAAACACATTCCACTTTTTTTGCGCCTAATTACAGCCATCTTATTGACCATCCGGTGGAAATGGCGGATTATCAATCGTTTGATTTTTCGGTTTCCGGTGTTCCGCATCAAATGGTGTTAACCGGTGAACATAACACCGACATTGATCGATTGACTGCCGATCTAGAGCTCATCTGTCAACACCATGTGGATTTTTTTGGAAACACCGCGCCTTTTAATCGCTATCTGTTTCTTGCCTTGGTGATGACGAAAGGTTTTGGTGGGCTAGAGCACGCCGATTCTACCAGTTTGATATGTTCAAGAGAGGATCTGCAAGATTCGCATATTGAAGAGCCTACTTCAAATTACACCCGCTTTATATCACTTTGCTGTCATGAGTATTTCCATGCTTGGTGGGTGAAAAAATTAAGACCTTCGGTTTTCTTAAAGCCGAGTTTGGATCAAGAGGCTTATACCGAACAGTTGTGGATCTTTGAAGGCTTTACCTCGTATTATGATGAATTGGCCTTACTAAGAGTTAAGATATTGTCACCCGATTCGTACCTGAATTTATTTGCCAAAACGGTGACTCGGGTTTGCAGTGGTAGCGGGCGTTTAAAGCAATCCATTGCCGAATCCAGCTTTGATGCCTGGACAAAGTTTTATCAGCAAGATGAAAACGCACCAAATGCCATTGTTAGTTACTACGGTAAGGGTGCGTTACTCGCCTTCGTGCTTGACGTAGAAATACGCAAAACAACGAAAGATACAGTCACACTTGATGACGTATTGCGCTACGCGTACATCCATTATTCAGACTCCGGTCTTGAGGATGATGATATGGCGAACATTGTAAAAAAACTCACCCAACAATCTTTTGATGCCTTTTTCGAAAAATATCTTTACGGTGTGGATGAATTGCCGCTGCTAGAAGCCTTTGGTTATGTTGGTGTTGATTGCCAGTTTGATCTTAACGCAAAAGATTTGATTGCTTTTGGCGTGAGAGTGACTAAAGACAATGGCTCATCCAAGATAACCCAAGTTCTGGATGACGGTTGCGCACAAGCAGCCGGACTTTTTGTTGGCGATGTGATCATTGCTGTTGATGACGTTAAAGTAGCACACGAGAGCCTTGTGTCGCTCATTAATAAGTCGGCTTCAGGTGCAGTGCTTAAGTTTACAATAACCCGAGATCAATTGATGAAAGAGGTGCTTGTAAAGTTATCGTTTAACAACAAGTCTCACTGCACTTTGAGTTTGATGAATGACCTTGATGCCAGAACCAAAAAACGCCAAAAACAATGGTTTTATGGAGCGGCAAAATGATTAGATTTTTTTTGTTTTTTTGTTCGATTCTGCCGCTTGGGTTGAATCACCTTCTTGGCGCAGCAATTGGAAGGCTGCTGTATCGCTTTGGTTCTGATGCCAAGCGAGTAACGTTTCAAAATATAGCACTCTGTTTTCCGGAATTGTCTCAACAAGAGCGCGATTCTCTTCTTAAGAAGTCACTGATTGAAACAGGCAAAGGTCTTTCAGAATCGGGTTGGGTGTGGAATAAAAGTTTTAAAGTTAATGCAAAATATATTCGTCGTTTTATTGGAAAAGAACATCTGGATGGCGCTGAAAAAACAATTTTATTAACGCCCCATATGGGTTGCTGGGAGATAACAGGGCGAGTGATTGCATGCGAGAGGGCGCTTACTTTTCTCTACAAACCACTGAGCAAACAAGAGCAAAATACTTATCTTTTTGAGCGTAGGAATCAGGGTAATTTAACGATGGCAAGTGCCGATAGATCAGGCGTTCTTAAATTGCAACGAGCAATGGCGAAAGGGCAGTTGATTGGCATTTTGCCAGACCAAGATCCAGGGGATGAGGGTGGCATCATGGCGCCGTTTTTCAATCACCCTGTCAACACCATGACCTTGCTGGCAAAGCTGGCCAAAAAGAATAATGCTAAGGTGGTTATGCTTTGGGCTAAGCGACTTGACAAGGGTCAAGGATTTGATCTGATTGCCGAGCCAATTGATATTCTTACAGGCGCAGATGATGTGCTCGCGCAAGCAAGCAAAATGAACGCCGCTATTGAGGCGCTTGTTCGTCAGTGTCCAGAGCAATATCTATGGAGTTATCGTCGGTTTAAGTCAAGTCACTCTTACGACGAATAAGCCTGTATTTTGTATGCCAACAAAGGCTTGCGTATTGATTCATTTCAAAGCCAATATGGTATAATTTTTCGCATGAAAATGATTGAAGACATCCGTAGCGTTTTTAAGCGCGATCCAGCCGCTCGTAATATGTTTGAGATTATTACTTGTTATTCTGGCGTGCAAGCCATTATTTTTTACCGCTTCACCCATATGCTTTGGGGTTGGAAGTTGTTTTGGCTCGCACGATTTATTTCGACATTTGCGCGCTGGGTGACCGGTATTGAGATTCATCCAGGAGCCGTTATTGGTCGACGTTTTTTTATTGATCACGGCATGGGTGTTGTTATTGGCGAAACTGCTGAAATCGGCGACGACTGCATGATGTATCACGGCGTTACTTTGGGTGGTACAACCTGGAATAAAGAGAAGCGCCATCCAACCTTGAAAGACGGGGTGGTGATTGGTGCGGGTGCTAAAATTTTAGGCCCAATCACGCTTGGAAACAACGTACGTGTTGGCTCGAATTCGGTTGTGGTTAAGTCCATTGATGATAATTGCACTGTGGTTGGTATTCCTGGCCGTGTGCTCGATAAGAAGGTGGATGACAGTGATAAGTTTGACTCTTATGCTGTTAGTACCAGTGCCAATGAAAGTGATCCTACCGTCAAAGCGGTGAAGTCAATTATTGAGCATTTGGCGGATATCGATAAACAGTTAGAGAAGGTCTCCAATGCTTTTTATGTTTCTGAAGAGCAGAAAAAAATTGATGACGCAGCAGGCAGTGAAAAAAGTTAAGTAACAAGTGAATTTAATACTTGACTGTTTTACTTGGTCAATTGTATAATATTGCCAACTTATTTCCATTGGAGATGTAATGCAACTGACGACAAAAGGCCGCTATGCTGTAACTGCAATGCTTGATCTTGCGTCCAACGATACTGGCAAGCCTGTGACGCTTGACATTATCTCGCAGAGGCAAAATATTTCGCTTTCATACCTAGAGCAACTGTTTGCCAAATTGCGTAAAGCGTCATTGGTAAAAAGCGTTCGTGGTCCTGGTGGTGGTTACCTTTTAAGTCCACCCGCAGAAGATGTGACGTTAACCCAAATTATTGAGGCGGTTGATGAGAATATTGATCTTCGACGTTGCCATGGATTGAAAAATTGTTTGAGAGGTCGTGAATGCGTATCGCACCATCTGTGGTGTGAAGTGAGTGATCAAATTAGAAGTTTTTTAAGTGAAAAAAACTTACAACAGGTGATGGATGATTACAACACCCATAAGAATTTAATAGATAAGGAAATTTAGAAATGTCAACTCCAACTTATATGGATTATTCAGCAACGACGCCAGTAGATGGTCGTGTTGCTAAAAAAATGGCTGAGTGCTTAACGATGGAAGGTAATTTTGGTAACGCCGCCTCTCGTTCGCATTACTACGGTTGGCAAGCTGAGAAGGCCATTGATACCGCAAGGGATCAAGTGGCGAGTTTGGTGGGTGCCGATCCAAGAGAAATTGTTTGGACTTCGGGTGCAACTGAATCGGATAATTTAGCCATTAAGGGTATTGCGCATTTTTATCACAAGCGTGGTAAGCATATTATTACTCTTAAAACAGAACACAAAGCGGTGCTTGATACTTGCCGCCAATTGGAGCGTGAAGGCTTTGAGGTGACTTATCTTGACCCAATGGCTAATGGCTTATTGGACATTGAAGTCTTTAAAGCAGTATTGCGTGAAGACACGATTTTGGTCTCTATCATGCATGTTAATAATGAAATTGGCGTGATTCAAGACCTTCAAACGATTGGTGATATTTGCCGAGCAAACAAAACATTTTTCCATGTGGATGCGGCGCAGTCTGCGGGCAAAGTGGACATTGATTTAGAGTCCCTTCCTGTAGATTTAATGAGTTTTTCTGCACACAAAATCTATGGCCCTAAGGGTATGGGCGCTTTGTACGTTAGGCGTAAGCCACGTGTGCGCATTGAAGCACAAATGCACGGCGGCGGTCACGAGCGCGGTATGCGCTCTGGAACGCTAGCAACGCATCAAATTGTTGGTATGGGCGAGGCATTTGCCATTGCCGAAGCTGAAATGAAAGAAGAAAACCAAAAAATTGAAAAATTGCGTGATCGCCTATTGGCAGGATTTATCGATATGGAAGAAGTGGTGATTAATGGTGATATGGAAAATCGCATCCCCGGCAACTTGAACATCAGTTTTAATTATGTTGAAGGCGAGTCTTTAATGATGGCTATTTCTGATATTGCGGTTTCTTCAGGTTCGGCTTGTACTTCAGCCAGTTTGGAGCCGTCTTACGTGCTTCGTGCACTGGGCTTGAGTGATGAGTTGGCACATAGCTCTATTCGCTTCACAATGGGTCGTTACACGACAGAGAAGAATGTTGATGAGGCCATCGTCCTTGTGAGAGAAAAAGTGCAAAAATTGAGAGATTTGTCGCCTTTATGGGATATGTTTAAAGACGGTATTGATTTAAGTACTGTTGAGTGGGCTGCCCACTAAAGACACCTATATTTGTGATATTAATACGCACCTTAGCGGTGTAGAATGAAGTTTAAGCGTTAAACAGGAGTAATTTATGGCGTATGGTAAAAAAGTATTAGATCATTATGAAAACCCTAGAAATGTAGGTGTTTTAGATAAAGATGCTAAAAATGTGGGCACTGGCATGGTTGGTGCACCGGCGTGTGGCGATGTAATGCGCTTGCAGATTCAGGTTGATGCCAATGGTGTTATTGAAGATGCTAAGTTTAAAACTTACGGTTGCGGCTCTGCCATTGCCTCCTCCTCTCTATTGACAGAGTGGGTAAAAGGTAAGACATTGGACGAAGCGGCACAAATCAAAAATACTGAAATTGTTGAAGAGTTAGAACTTCCTCCGGTAAAAATCCATTGCTCAGTTTTGGCTGAAGATGCGATTAAAGCGGCGATTAACGATCTAAAACAAAAAGCTGGATAACTATGGCAATTACCCTTACTATTACGGCTGCACAACGCATGGTTGATTATTTAAGCAACCGTGGTTCGGGTATTGGTGTGCGCCTTTCTGTGCAAACGACGGGTTGTTCTGGCTTGGGCTACAACATGGAATTTGTTGATGACCTTAATGAAGACGACAGTGTTTTTGAAGATAAGGGCGTGCAAGTTATTGTTGATGCTAAAAGTTTGATCTACATTGATGGCACGGAGGTGGATTACCAAAAAGAAGGCCTTAACGAAGGTTTTGAGTTTAAAAATCCTAACTCCAAAGCCGAATGCGGTTGCGGTGAGTCGTTCACTGTTTAAGCAGTTTCGTTAAATTTACAATTTAGTAAGCTAATGCAAAATTATTTTGAAGTTCAGTAGTTTTTTCTAAATACATTTTTGCTTTTTTTAAATCACGCAATGCATAAAAC
>DUCF01000046.1:13946-20450 GCA_012959965.1 Candidatus Thioglobus sp.
CATTTAGGCTCAAGGTTAGTAGGGTAATGCAAAATTATTTTGAATTGTTTGACCTTGAGGCTACCTTTGCAATCGATGATCAAGCCCTAAGCCATGCTTATCAAACGCAAGTCTCTAAGTTTCACCCGGACAAGTTTGCCTCAAAGGGCTCTTCAGAGCAGTTGCAGGCCTTACAAAATACCTCGTTAATCAACTCTGCTTATGACGCGTTAAAGTCGCCTCTTGAGCGTGCCAGTTATTTGTTAACGCTTGAGGGTATTAATCCTTTTGATGAAAAAGACACGCAAATGGATGTTGGTTTTTTGATGGCACAAATTGAACTTCGAGAGCGGCTTGAGGATATTAAGTCTCAGCAAGACGAACTGGGTTTGGATGATTATATTGGCAGTATTCAAGTGCACATCGCTGAAAATGTTGCATCTATTTCGCAGTCTTTTGCCGTGTCGGATGATTTACAGAAAGTTAAAAATTTGGTGCGCGAACTGAAGTTTTATTCGCAGCTTAAAAAAGAAGCGAACTGTCTAATGGACGAGTGGTTGTAGAGTAAACAGTATGGCATTATTACAAATTTCAGAACCCGGCCAATCCACGGCACCACACCATCATCAATTGGCTTGTGGTATTGATTTAGGAACAACCAATTCATTAGTTGCAAGTGTGATGAGTGGTCAAGTAACGCTTTTTACCGACGACAATAACGAGGCCATGTTGCCTTCTGTTGTTCATTGTGGCCAAGGTAAAAAACCGATTGTTGGCTGCGATGCTTGTCATTACGCGACAACCGACCCAACCAACACTATTCTATCGGTCAAACGCTTTATGGGTTTGGGCTTTAAAGAAGTTAGTGAGCTCAAGAATTGCCCTTATCGATTGCTTGAAAATGGCAACAATGTTCTCTTTCAAACGGCGATGGGCGATCTCTCGGCTGTCGAAATTTCCGCCAGTATTCTCTCAGCATTGAAGCATCGTGCTGAAGGTGCCTTAGGTGGTGATTTGGTGGGGGCGGTGATTACCGTTCCAGCATATTTTAATGACGCCCAAAGGCAATCAACAAAAGACGCTGCGACCTTGGCAGGCATTAATGTTTTAAGGTTGTTAAATGAACCCACGGCAGCGGCTATTGCTTATGGCCTAGAGTCGGGCGAAGAGGGCACCCATGCGGTATATGATTTAGGCGGCGGCACGTTTGATATCTCCATCTTAAGTTTTAAAAAAGGCGTTTTTCAGGTGCTTGCAACCGGTGGTGACTCAAATTTGGGTGGCGATGATTTTGATCAGTTAATTGCTGATGATTGTAAAAATGTACTCGGATTGGACGAGCTTTCGCCTGCTCAAATGCAAAATTTAAAACTGTTTTCTCGCCAAGCTAAAGAAACGCTAACGAGAGAAAATAGTGCAAAATTTACCTTTGATGACAGACTTTATCAAATCACTAGAGCACACTTCGACACATTGGCAACGCCGCTGTTAAAAAGAACTTTATTACTCAGCAAAAGAGCCCTTAGAGATGCATCTATAGAAATCTCAGAAGTGAAGGATGTGGTCATGGTTGGCGGCTCAACGCGCATGCCTATTATTCGCGAACAAGTGAGCATTCTTTTTGATAAGGATGTATTGTGCTCAATCAACCCTGATGAAGTGGTTGCAAAAGGTGCTGCGATTCAAGCCAACATATTAGCTGGCAATAAAAGTAAAGACGATCTCTTGCTATTAGACGTACTGCCGCTTTCATTGGGTTTAGAGACCATGGGCGGTTTGGTTGAAAAGGTGATTCACAGAAACACCACCATTCCTATTTCTAGAGCGCAAGAATTCACCACTTTTAAAGATGGCCAGACTGGCATGAGTATTCATGTTTATCAAGGTGAACGTGAGTTAACGCAAGATTGCCGCTCTCTTGGAAGGTTTGAGCTAAAAGGCATACCGCCAATGGTGGCTGGTAGTGCTAGAATTCTGGTTGAATTTCAAGTGGATGCTGACGGTCTATTGTCGGTTAACGCCTCTGAGAAAACATCGGGCGTTAAAGCCAAGGTTGTCATTAAGCCTTCTTATGGCCTCAGCGATGCTGAGGTTGAAAAAATGTTGAAAGACTCAATTATTTTTGCTCAAGAAGACGTTCTTTTAAGGCAGCTTCACGAGCAGAAAGTAGATGCTGAGCGCACGATTAAGGCGATTGATTCAGCACTAACTATGGATAAATCGTTGCTTGATGAGGCGATGCTTATAGAAATTCTTGATGCCAGAAATCAACTGCAATCCGTCATTAGTTCAGACGATACGAGCAAAATTAAAACCCGCGTTGATGCGCTGGAAGCGAAAAGCGCAAAATTTGTAGAAATGCGCATGAATAAATCCATTATGAGCGTTATGCAAGGCCATAGCGTTGAAGAATTTAACGAATAAGTAGGGAGTAAAGTTGTGCCACAAATAATCATTTTGCCAAACGAAGAGTTTTGCCCAGAAGGCGTTGTTATTAATGCAGACAAAGGAACAAGTATTTGCCGAGCACTACTGGCTAATGACATTGAAATTGAGCACGCTTGTGAAATGTCAAATGCATGCACAACATGTCACATCCATATTCGTGAAGGTTTTGACTCTATGAAGGAGTCTGACGAAACTGAGGACGACTTACTAGATAAAGCCTGGGGTCTTGATCCGGATTCTAGACTTTCTTGTCAGGCTATTTTGGAAGAAGAAGACTTGGTGATTGAAATACCGAAGTACACAATCAACCAAGTTTCTGAGATGCATTAATTGCAAAGGCCTCTATAAACTACTCAATCGTAATATTAGGGAAAGCACCAACACTCTCATTCTGAAGCGAAAGCAATGCTGCAAGTTTCCTAGCAATGTCTTTATAAATTTCAGCTGTCTTTCCGTTCGGATCTTTAACAACTGTCGGCGTACCTTCGTCGACATCGGTTCTGATATTAATCTCTAAAGGCAGCGCCCCTAGGAATTCTGCACCCGAATCGTTCGCCATACTTTTGCCACCACCATGGCCAAAAATAGCCTCGGCATGACCGCAGCTAGAGCAAATATGCATCGACATATTTTCAATGATTCCAAGAATAGGAATATTGACCTTCTCAAACATTGCTAGGCCTTTTTTCGCATCAATTAGTGCGATGTCTTGCGGTGTAGTTACAATAACCGCACCACTGACTGGAATTTTTTGTGAAATCGTAAGCTGTGTATCGCCCGTGCCCGGTGGCATGTCGATAATCATATAGTCAATATCATTCCACTCTGTCTTTCGAATAAGTTGATCAAGGGCTTGTGTCACCATCGGGCCACGCCACACCATTGGTGAGGCTTCGTCGACTAAATAGCCAATAGACATACTTTGGATTCCGTGGGCTGGAACTGGCACCATATTGCCACTTTCGGTGCCTTCAGGTCTAAGGTCTTTTACCCCTAGCATGCGTGGTTGAGAAGGGCCGTAAATGTCTGCATCAAGAATAGCAACCTTGGCGCCTTCGCCGTGAAGGGCGAGCGCTAGATTAACCGATGTTGTGGATTTTCCAACACCACCTTTGCCAGAGGCAACGGCAATAATATTTTTAATACCAGGAAGAGCGTTGGCGCCGTTTTGGGTTGCGTGTGAGGTGATTTTGGAATCAATGGTAATATCTATCTCGGATGCGCCAGAGTCTGACAGTGCCGCTTGAATGGATTGCTTGAGTTCATCGTGATAACTGTTTGCAGGGTACTTGAGAGCAACCTCAATACTTAGTTTTCCACCTTCAATATTGATGGCTTTAATGGATTCGGATGAAACAATATCCTGTGAGGTGTGCTTATCAACGACAGTCGATAGTAATTTCTCAACATTCTCTTGGCTTAAATTTGTCAATTGATTGGCTCCAATCGGTAAAATAGCGCTATTTTATCGCACAACAGATCCTCAACACCTTATTTATGTTGAGCCTATTGATCATTAAGTATGTCTAAACGCAGAATTCTCGTCACTTCAGCACTTCCTTACGCCAATGGCGAAATCCATTTGGGGCATTTGCTCGAATACATTCAAACCGATATCTGGGTAAGGTTTCAAAAAATGATGGGCAACGAATGTCATTATGTCTGTGCAGATGACGCTCATGGCACACCGATTATGTTGAAGGCCGATGAAATGGGTATTACACCCGAAGAATTGATTGGTGCCGTTAGTGAACGACATCAAGCGGACTTTGCTGACTTTAATATTAATTTCAGTCAATACCACTCCACTCATTCCGATGAAAATCGAGAAATATCGAGCGAAATTTATAACCGTCTAAACAAGGCGGGTTACATAAAAACGCGTACGATCTCTCAAGCTTTTGACCCCGAAAAGCAAATGTTCTTGCCAGATCGCTTTATCAAAGGTACCTGCCCGAAATGTGGCGTCGATGATCAATACGGTGACAACTGTGAGGCATGTGGCGCAACGTATTCCACAACCGATCTTATCAATGCCAAGTCGGTTGTGTCTGGTGCAACACCAATAGAAAAAGACTCCGAGCATTACTTTTTTGATCTGCCGCAATTTGAGCAAGCGCTTAAAGATTGGACTAATGCAGGCCATTTGCAAGATGAGGTGAGTAACAAGTTGGCCGAGTGGTTTGAGCAAGGCCTACAACAATGGGATATTTCTCGAGACAAGCCGTACTTTGGCTTTCAAATTCCAGGAACTGAAGATAAATACTTCTATGTTTGGCTAGACGCACCCATTGGTTATTTTGCGAGCTTTAAGAAGTTTTGTGACGGTAATAACGTAAATTTTGACGATTTTTGTGGCAAAGATTCAGATGCAGAAATGTATCATTTTATTGGCAAGGATATTGTCTATTTCCACGCACTATTCTGGCCAGCGATGTTGATGGGCTCTAACTTTAGAACACCAACCGCCGTTTTTGCTCATGGCTTTCTAACGGTTAATGGCAAAAAAATGAGTAAATCTCGTGGTACCTTTATTCAGGCGAGAACCTATTTAGACAATCTTCACCCTGAGTATTTGCGCTATTACTATGCTTACAAGCTCACTGCTAAAATTGATGACATTGATCTTAATTTGGAAGATTTTAAACAACGCGTTAATTCGGATTTGGTCGGCAAGGTGGTCAACATTGCCTCACGCTGTGCTTCATTTATTGTCAAAAAATACGATAAAACCTTGTCAGAAAACATTGTAGAGAGTGATCTGTACAATGAGTTTGTAACAACCGGTGATCAAATCGCAGAGCATTATGAGGTGCGGAATTTTAACCAAGCGATGCGTTTAATCATGGGTTTGGCCGATAAGGCAAATCAGTACATTGATGAGAAAAAACCTTGGCAGATGTCTAAGGTGCCGGGCAGTGAGCAAGAGGTGCACGAAGTTACCTCCCTTGCAATTAATTTGTTTAGAGTGTTGATGACCTATTTAAAGCCAGTGTTGCCAGAAATGGCAAAACAAGTTGAACTGTTTCTAAATGTCGATGAACTTATTTGGTCCGAAATTCAATCGCCGCTAACCAATCATCAAATTAATAAATTCAAGCCATTAATGACGCGAATTGAAGACGAGCAGATTGCCAAAGTCGTTGAGTCTTCAAAGCAAAGTGTTGGCAGTGAGAAAAGCGAAAGCAAAAAAGAGGAAAACAATATGATTCAAATCGATGATTTTGCCAAAATTGACTTAAGAGTGGCGAAGATTGTTAAAGCGCAATCGGTCGAAGGCGCGGATAAATTACTTCAATTGACGCTTGATATTGGTGAGGATTCTACTCGTAATGTTTTTGCTGGCATTAAAGCACATTATAATCCTGAGGATTTAGAAGGGCGCTTAACCGTTATGGTTGTCAACCTTGAGCCAAGAAAAATGCGATTTGGCTTATCAGAAGGTATGGTTTTAGCTGCCGGTGATGGTGACACTTTGCATATTTTATCGCCAGATTCTGGCGCTAAGCCGGGGATGAAAATCAGCTAATAAAAGTTTTGGAGAGATGTCAGAGCGGCCGAATGAGCTCGCTTGGAAAGCGTGTGTACCTCACGGTACCGAGGGTTCGAATCCCTCTCTCTCCACCATTAATAACAAACCCACCGAAAGGTGGGTTTTTTGTTAATTAAGAAAAGCATTCGAGACTGAAGGCGCCGAAGTAGGCAGTGACCTTGTTAAGGGTGTGGCAAGAGAGTTATTTTTTAGAGAATTTGCTCTTAATCTTTTTGATAAGACGATTCGCTAACAACAGTTTTGCCAATGAAAATACTGGGCCCTTTATCAGCCACATTGTTAGTTTAGAACGCCATCCAAAAATCATAATATATTCTAGTTAATAGGCGCTTGACTCGTTAAGTTTTAACGGTGTTTGTCGAGCGTTCGGAGGGGTTTTATTTTTTAAGAGTGGATAAAAGCCTATGAACCATTTGCAAATTAAGTTCGGCAATTTCTTCACCAAGATCCAGGCTTAAGAAACTGTCCCAGTTGAAAAAGATACCAACAATGCCAAGAGAAACTTGTCGGCAGTCATTCTCGCT
>DUCF01000046.1:20550-21347 GCA_012959965.1 Candidatus Thioglobus sp.
TTGATATTTCTCGTCAGGATTACTATTGAATAGTATTTTTAATAGCCATTCATTTTTGTTATCGTTGGCATATTGAGTACGCTGTTCGCTCCAGATGGTTTCGAATTCTGTTGAAACATATTCGGCTACTTGATTGATTAATTCTGTGCGGTTTCCAACGTTGTGACGAAGTAAGCTGCGGCGCATTTGTGATTTTAATGCGATATCATCGAGTGTTGTTGCGTTGAGTCCTTTGGCGGCAATGCATTCAGTAAACGCCTGCAGTATTATTTTTTGTCGGTCTTGCTTTAGGGAGGGTCTGGCCATGGGCTAATTATAGATAATCATTGGTGATCATTGTAATGATGAAAAGTTAATAGTCAATAATGACAATAAAACCAATGCGTTATGTAGGTCAAAGTGGGCGGTAGTGCTGCTTATGGGGCTTACAAGATCGACTTATGGGATAAGTGGGTGTCAAAAAATGCGACGATATTATCCTCAAGTAGGCGTGCTAATTCATTGGCTGGAATGTCTCCTGCCACTCCGACGGTTTGCATTAGGGGAGAGAATAACGGGGTGTCCGAAAAATCAAAGTGCATCGTTCCCGGCAAGTACAAAGTTGTTTGCAAGGTACTGTTGTCTAAAAGAGTGTTGAGTTTTTGGTAATTAAGCGGATCGGGCCAAGACTCGCGACCGATATAGAAAAATGGTATTTTCAATCCCTTTTCAATAACTGCGGGTAATATTGGTAGTATCCAGCCATCCAGGGCAACAACAGCGTCAATGCGTTTGTCTTCTCCGGCAGCAACAATACC
>DUCF01000047.1 GCA_012959965.1 Candidatus Thioglobus sp.
AGGCTGATGTATTTGAGTCCGCCGGCACTAAAAAAGTTGTAGGCTGGTTTTTTGCCATCTGCACAGCATCGACAAGGTCAGAAATGAAAGTCGAATCAATAAAGGGCGCTACATAATCAATATCCGACGCCAGCAAAATAAGACCTTTTGAGCTGTCTCTATGCTTTAGCTGAATCAACTGACTCACCGCAAAAGGATTGCTTGCCAAACAAGCAAGACCGTAAATCGTGTCTGTCGGATGTGCAATCACACCACTGCACAAATAGCGCAAGGCCAATCTTTGTCTAAAACTGGGGTTCATTTTTTTGCCCTCGGATGACAACTATCGTAAACTTTGGACAATTCTAAAAAATCCAAATGAGTGTAGACTTGGGTACTCTTAATGCTTTTATGTCCCAAGAACTCTTGTACCGATCGCAAGTCGTGACTGGACTGTAAAAAATGCGTTGCAGCCGCGTGCCTAAGCATGTGAGGGTGCACATTAAAAGTAATACCAACATCGAGTGCACGTCGTTTAATGATGTTTTGAACCGACCTAACAGCCACTCTATTTTGTTTTTGATTAACAAATAAAGCATTACTTTCACACACCGGTCTTTTTGATAAGTAACGCTTGATAGCGGCGATAGCATTTTGACCGACCGGCACAAAACGCGCCTTGCCGCCCTTGCCCATCACCTTGACAAAACCCTCTTTCAAATCCACATCATTCAAATCAACACTAACAAGCTCTGATACTCTTAAGGCACATGAATAAATAAGCTCTATCATGGCTACGTTTCGCAGCTCATCAAAACGATCCGATCTTGGCTGCATCATTTTACTCAACTCGTCATAGTCAATCGTTTTGGGTAAGGTTTGCTCAAGCTTTGGCGAAGAGATGTCTTTGGCACAATTCTCACTAAGCGCACCCAATCGAAGTAAAAACGCAAAAAATCCCCTAATGGAAGACAAATTCCTGCGAATAGAGCGATTAGAGGTGTTGGCATGCCTGAGCTCCATGACGAATAAGTTGAGCATTTTTACATCAATATCACACCACTCAGCCACATCCCTGCCTTGACAAAAAACAAATAATTTAGCCAAATCTCGTTGATAGGCAGAAATCGTATTGTCTGCATAGTTCTTTTCCACTTGAAGATAGCGAATAAAAAGTTCGATTTGTTGAAAACAAAGACCGTCTTTACCCTTGTTTTTTTGATCTTTGACCATATCTTAGCATTTTACGTTAAACATATAAGGAATTCAGATGAGTCAAAAACAAACCCATGCTTTCCAGACAGAGGTCGCTCAACTTCTTGATTTAATGATCCACTCCCTGTATTCAAACAAGGAAATCTTTTTAAGAGAGCTTGTATCCAACGCTTCTGATGCCATTGACAAGCTTCGATTCGAGTCCATTTCTGATGACAGCCTAGTAGAAGGCAAAGAAGAATTAAACATTCACATTGACGTCAACAAAGATGCCGGCACAATTACCATTAGTGACAACGGCATCGGTATGACGCAAGACGAGGTAATGGACAATATTGGCACGATTGCCAATTCTGGCACCAAGAAATACCTAGAAAATCTTGATAAAGCCCAAGCGCAAGACTCTAATCTTATTGGTCAATTTGGTGTTGGCTTTTACTCTTCATTCATTGTTGCCAATACGGTGACACTAATCTCGAGAAAAGCTGGTGACGACAAAGCCAACGGCACCAAATGGATCTCTAAAGGCAAAGGCGAATACTCAATTGAAGCTATTAAGGTTGAAAACTTCGGTACATCAATTATTTTGGACATTAAAAAAGCCGAGAGTGAATTCCTGGACGACTTCCGCTTAAAAGGCATTGTTTCAAAGTACTCCGATCATATCACTGTGCCAATTATGATGGTAAAGCCATCTGAAGACGATGTTATTGAGTACGAGACAATTAACAAGGCAACCGCTTTTTGGGCGCAAGATAAAAGAGATCTAAAACAAGAAGATTACGATGAATTCTACAAATCATTAACTTATGATTTTGAAGGCCCTTTAACGCAAATTCACAACAAGTTAGAAGGTAAGCTGGATTACACTTCTTTGCTTTTCATCCCAAGAAAAGCCCCGTTTGATATGTGGGAGCCGAAACGCAAAACAGGCGTTAAGCTTTACGCTAAGCGTGTTTTCATTATGGAAGGCAATGAGGCTCTATTGCCACAATATTTACGCTTCATTAAGGGTGTTATCGATACAGCCGATTTAACGCTTAACGTCTCTCGTGAGATTCTTCAAGGCTCTAAAGTTGTTGACACAATTCGCAAAGCATCGGTCAAAAGAATTCTAGGCGAATTGGACAAAATGAGCAAAAACAAACCGGAAGATTACGCCCTATTCTGGAAGGAATTTGGCATGGTAATGAAAGAAGGCATTGTTGAAGATTTTGATAATAAAGAAAAAATTGCCGCTCTTTTGCGTTTTGCAACAACCGAGACAACTAACGCAGACCAAACCGTTTCACTCGCTGATTACATCTCACGCAAAAAAGAGGAGCAAAAAGCAATTTACTACATTACCGCTGATACTTTCGCAGCAGCCAAAGGCTCCCCACATCTTGAAATTTTCAAGAAAAAAGGCATCGAAGTATTACTACTTACCGATCGTGTAGACGAATGGCTGGTGGGCAACTTCGGTGAACATGAAGGTCTTGAGTTTAAATCCATCACCAAGGGCGATCTTGAAGACTTAGACTCTGATGAAGACAAAGCAGAAAAAGAAAAAATTACTAAAGATTTTGACAAAGTCATCGAAAAGGCTGAATCTATTCTAAGCACTAAAGTCAAGGCCGTTAAAGTCTCTAGTCGATTGAGTGAGTCGCCATCGTGTTTAGTTGCTGATGAAAACGAGCTAGGCTCTAACATGGAGCGAATCATGAAGTCACTCGGCCAAGATGTCCCTGAAACTAAGCCAATTTTGGAAATCAACCCCGACCACCCATTGGTCAAAAAACTCAAAGACTCTGTCGATGAGGATTTAGTGGAAGTGCTGTTCGATCAGGCCGTTCTCAGCGAAGGCGGACAAATCAGCGAGCCAGCTGAGTTTGTTAAAAGAATAAATAAATTAATGATGAGCTAAAAACAAAAGCCCGGTTTTGCCGGGCTTTTTATTGGATGTTTTTGTCTAGCCTTTCTCAAAAGGTTTGATGTTACGCAAAATACCTCGTAATATTGCCACCTCTTCTTGCTCTGGTTGCGCTCTGCCGAATAATCGCCTTAAACGCCTCATGAGCAACGGTCTGGGGCGTTTTTCTTCAAAATACTCAATATGCTCAAGCACTTGCTCTAAATGCTTGTAAAAACCCTCTAATTCGCCAAAACTTGCCAAAGTATTTTCACTGGATTCAAAGTTGGTTTGTGAATTGCAAACAAAATATTGATAAGCAAAAACTTGAATTGCAGAAGCCACGTTAAGAGAGAAATACTCGGGATTTCCAGGGATCGTCATCAAAATATGACACAAATCCAACTCTTCATTGGTCAGCCCTGATCTCTCGGTGCCAAAGATAACAGCCACTTCTTGACCATCGTGTTCATGCGTTTTTTGAATTTCCGCACAACTATCAACAACATCGAGTTGGCGCCATTTCATCGATCTTTGTCTAGCACTTGCGCCAATCACCAAATGCACACCTTCAAGCGCCTCTTCTAGGGTGGTACAAATCGTAGCATCGGCCAAGAGGTTGTCAGCGCCACTTGCTCTTGCAGTTGCAACAGCTGAAGGGAAGTTACTGGGGTTAACCAAATACAAGCGCGATAGAGCCATATTTTTCATCGCTCTAGCGCCTGCACCGATATTGCCCGGCTCGGTGGTGTTGACCATGACAATCCTCACTTTATCAAAGGGTGTCAAGGTATAATTCGTGTCTTTTATTTGTTGGCTCATTAACTATGCATCCTACCGTTAATATTGCAGTTCGAGCTGCTCGTGCAGCTGGTGATGTTGTCCTCAGGTATCACAACCAAATCGACCTACTCACTATTGAAAACAAAGCAGCTAATGACTTTGTATCCGAGGTTGATAAGGTCGCTGAAAGTGCAATTATAGACGAGATTAAAAAAGCCTTTCCACAAGATTCTATTTTGGCTGAAGAGAGTGGTGAAATTCTTGGGAGCAATGAAAGCCAATGGATTATTGACCCTTTAGACGGTACAACTAACTACCTTCATAGTTATCCTCAGTATGCAATTTCAATTGCACTGTACGAGAATAATGTTGCCACTCACGCTGTTGTCTACGACCCCTTCAAAGAAGAATTGTTCTACGCTTCAAAAGGCGAAGGCGCCTATTTAAACGATGAACGCATACGCGTCACCAAATCTAATGGCCTAGAGCATGCCTTAATTGGCACCGGCTTTCCTTTTAAACACCCTCAACATTTAGATTGCTATCTTGATACTTTCAAAGCAATTCATACACAAGTTTCAGGCATTAGGCGCGCTGGTTCTGCCGCACTTGATTTGGCTTATGTTGCTGCTGGACGATTGGACGGCTTTTGGGAAATTGGACTAAACAATTGGGATATGGCAGCAGGCGCTCTTTTGGTTAAAGAGGCTGGCGGCTTTATTGGTGACTTCTCGGGTCGTGATCAATACCTAGAAACAGGCAATGTTGTGGCTGGCAATGGTGGTGCTTTTAAAGCAATTCTTAAAACCATTCACCCGCATTTAACGCCAGACTTACAACGCTAAAAAACTAGTCTTCAAGCGTCAATTGCTGACCTTGAAGGCTTTCACCATTTACACCCATCAAGCCCACAATTGCTGAGCTTTTGTCACTTGCTTGTGGGTTACCACTAGCATTCTCTGCAGGATAAGCTGCACGTCGAAGCTCAGTTTGCATTTTGCCAGGATCAAGCGTATTGACCTTGATATTGGTTTTCTCTAACTCCTCAGAAAGCGTTTTAGCAAAACCTTCAATAGCGTGCTTGCTAGCGCCGTAAGCACCCCAGTAAGCTTTTGCCTCTCTGCCCTGCTCGGCCGAGATAAACAACACTCTGGCATCATCGGCTTTATTAAGTAACGGAATTAAAAACTGCGTCAACATAAAAGGTGCACTTAGGTTGATCTGAATAGTCGAATACCAAAGCTTGATGTCGTATTGCTCAATAGGCATCATTGTGCCCAAAATAGCGGCATTGTGAATCAGGCCATCAAGGTGGCCAAATTGGCGCTCGACGTTGTCTTGTAATTCTTGATATTGTTCCGGTGTTGCACCTTCTAAATCAAGCGGATAAAGAATGGGCTCTTCAAGCCCAGCATCAACCACGGCGTCATAAGCGTTTTCAAGCGAACCCAAGTCTCTACCGAGCATAATAACCGTAGCGCCGGCCTTTGCTAAATCCTTAGTGATAGCCAAGCCAAAACCACGATTAGCGCCTGTGACCAAGATAACTTTTCCCTTAAGTTCGTCTGCTACAATTTCGTAGCTCGATGAAATATTCATTCACTAATTTCCTTTTTTGTTTGTACACCAAATGCCTTAAGCTTTTCGGCGCGACCAATTAAATTACCTCTGCCGGTTGCGAGTTTTTTGCGCGCATCAGAATGCACTTCTTTGGCTTTATCTAAATGCCTTTCTACTTTGTCCATTTCGTCTACAAATCGCGCCAATTGATCGTACATAGCGCCAGCTTGGCGAGCGATTTCTTCGGCATTTTTATGCTGTCTTTCCGTTTGCCAAATGTAGTTTATTGTCTTTAAGCTCATCGTAAGAGTTGAAGGCGACACCAGCATAATATTCTTTTTCAAGGCGTCATCAAACAAAGAACGTTTGTGCTCTAACGCAACCCACAGAGCAGATTCAATAGGAATAAACACAAAAATAAAATCAAGTGTTTTGACCCCTTCTAAATTCTCATACTCTTTAATACTAATGTTTTTGATTTGCGTTTCGATCGATTTAATATGTTTCTTTAACGCTGCCACATTTGATTGATCGGCAATGTATTCGACATAATCTTTCAGCGACACTTTGGAGTCAATAACAATGTCTTTTTCTTGTGGTAAGTGGACAATTACATCGGGGCGAAACGACTCGCCATGCTCATTTTTGTATTGACCCTGTGTTTCAAATTCATAACCTTCCCTAAGGCCGCAGCTTGACAGAATCGAGCTCAAGACCATTTCACCCCAGTCGCCTTGGCGCTTGTTGTCATGGGTCAGTGCATTGGTCAAATTTTGTGTCGAAGTTTGTGTCTCAATACTGGCCCTTTGCAGGTGTTTGATTTGCTCGGCCAGCGTAGCACGCTCCTTAACCTGCTCAGTAGTAATCGCCTCAATTCGCTCTCTAAAACTGGCCAACTGCCCTTGAAGGGGCGTTAACAGTTCGCTATTTTCTGTCTTAAGTATGTCTCGATCTGTTTTAAGAATATCGGTAGCGAGGGTTTTAAAATCACTATTCATTTGAGATTTCATCTGCTCAACAAATTGCATTTTTTCAGCAAAATGTTTTTCTTTTTCATTAAGCGTGGCTTGAAGTTGAATGTTTTTTTCGTTTGAACGTGAAAGCCTTAAATTGAAAAACAAATATGCGGAAAATGCTCCAATTAGCAGTGAAATTAAGACGATGATGATTTCCATTAAGCTTGCCCTTACTCTAGAGCCTATTAGGCTATATAATTACTAAAATTTTAGCTTAATCAAGTACTCATTTGTAAGGTTTAACCCCAACTCAACATGCTATTTCTAAGATCCTTATTGTATTTTATCGGCTCAATCTCCAGTCTTGTTGTGATTGCATTTTATGGCTTATTTTTCTACTTTACCCCCTACCCATCTCGTTATAGAGCTCTCTCTAAATGGGCGCAGTTCTGTATGTGGTGGCTGCGTATTGCCACAAATATAACAATCAAAGTAGAAGGTGAGGATAATATTTGTAGCGAGCCCAGTGTTATAGCGTCAAATCATCAGTCCACTTGGGAGACATTGGCCTTTCAAACGGTTTTTCCACCCCACACTTGGGTACTAAAAAAAGAACTGCTATCCATTCCGATATTTGGCTGGAATCTTGCCATGCTCAGCCCTATCGTAATTAAAAGGCGCGACAAATTTCGAGCGATGAAACAAGTCATTAAGCAAGGCAATGACAGACTTAAAAGCGGCATCTCGGTGGTCATATTTCCCGAAGGTACGCGCCAACCCCATAAAAAGCTCGGAAAATATCAAAACGGCGCAGTAGCGATTGCAAAAAATTCTGGAAAACCCCTTCAGCCGGTCTTCCATAACGCTGGCAAGTGTTGGCCCAAAGGTGGCTTTCTCAAAAAACCTGGAGTTATTACCATCGTTATTGGCAAGCCAATTTCTTCAAATGATGGCTCAGCGAATGAAATTACCGAAAAAATCAAGGCTTGGACTTTAGAGCAATCACAAAGACTTGACTAGCAAACGCGACAAAAGATTGTCATAATCAACACGTGTATGCTGATACTCGATTAGCTCGTCATTGTAATCCAGTTTTAATTCCACGGCATCCTCTAAACTGTCAATATAGGATTTTGTATCAACAGACCGCAATCCCTCAACAGTTATTGCAGTCATGTCCAGTTGACTTAATTGATTATTAATAAAATCAATCCCCTCTAATCCAATCTGAAGTCTGAGTTGGAGCGTTTTCTGCTTTGTTTTTAAACCCTCCAGTTTATTCTTATATTTAATTTCCAGTTGCCGCGCTTTTAACTGATATTTTCGCAATAAGGTCTTTGCCCCAATATCACCACTTAGTGGGTACTCAAAACTTAGGGAAACCTCAACATCTGTGGTGTCCGACTCTGAGTAAGAAGAATAATTGCCTTTTTGCACCACCCTGCTCGCATTGATAGAGAAGTCCAATTCTGGCTTGAGCGCATTTTGATAATAGTGTATTTGCCGCTGGTTTTTCAGTTGCTCTATTCTGATGCGTTTTAGCCCAACTGAGCTTGACTCAACATCACCAAGGGGGTTCGCTTTTAAAGGGTAATAAATTGGCTTAATAGCCTCCAACTCACTTGCAACAAGTACATTTTCAAGTTTTTTCACAAGTGTTTGTTGCTTACCTATTAAGGACGTCAATCTTGATTTGGCTTTATTTAAGGCACGACTACTATAAGAAGTCAGTCTCTCACCGGGCACCTCCTCTCTAATATGCGTATCAAGCAAATCCAATTGATTGATATGCGCCTCCAAAAGGCTGATTTCATTACCCAATATGGCGTATTCAAAATAGCCCTTTAAATAACTGGCAACTGTGCTCTCTTGAAACTCTCTAAAAACCAATTGCTCATCTTGAAGCTCAAGTACGGCAATATCGTACGTTCTTTGATCCAATATTCCATCTACATTTCGCAGCAATGGCAGCTCCCAACTGATCTCAGCATCCACAAGTGATGCATAAGTGACAACGTCAGAATAGTAACTTTGATTTTTATATTTTTCCTCAGAGGTCTTTGGCAGTGAACCACTCAAGGACAGTGTTAATTCAGAGCCGTTGGAGAAAAAACGTTTACTTAGCTCCGTAGAGAGCAGTTGATTGGATTGTATTTGCTGGTGGGTGTAAGTGTAATTAGTGTCTTTATCTTGCAGACGCCCTGATAACAAAATCTCACCATCAAGATCCCAATGCCAGTTGTTATACTGGCGCTCGTCGCCAAACAATTCAATTTCTTTGATCTCTAGATTAATGGCCGCACTTTCAAACAAATGGGCGCTTTGTAGGATTTTTTCAATAAACAAATCCTCATCTAACGCATGAATGTGACTTGATGCGAGAAAAAGGATAAAGCTATAAGCGAAATTCCTGTTCATTGAAGATTTTGCAAAAAAGCTCAGCAGTTTTTTGAGTGTCATAAAGCGCAGAATGGGCCTGCGAGTCATCCCATTCGATGCCCGCTTTGACCATTGCTTTTGCAAGCACTGTTTCACCATAGTATAACGCTGAAAGCGTCACCGTGTCTAACGTAGAGAATTGATGGAACGGGCTTTTAATTTTTACGCGCTCGGTAGCGGCCTTCAAAAAACCCAAATCAAAAAAAGCATTATGACCGATAAGGATGGCGCGAGTACATTCTTGCTCGCTCAACTCGGTCTTAACTTTTGTAAAAATTTCGCTCAGCGCCTGCTTTTCACTCACCGCCATACGGAATGGATTATTGACATCAATACCATTAAACTTCAACGCAGAAGGCTCTAGATTAGCTCCTTGAAAAGGCTCAACATGAAAATGCATCGGCTCAGTTTGAACAAATTTTCCCGACTCATCGATGTCTAAAATAATGGCGCATATTTCTAATAGCGCATCTTTTGAATCGTTAAAACCAGCGGTTTCAACATCAATAACAACCGGCAAATAGCCACGAATTCTTTCTTTTAATTGCATGAGGGTTATTATGCCTGTTCGCTAGTGGTACGGGACTAGCAATGTTTTTGATAAATATAAGGACTACGTTGATGGTCGTAAGTGGCTTGGCGCTCTTTTGGCAAATTTTGAACTTCAATCACTTTAAAATGATTACGAACAAAGAAGTGGCCGCTGTATTTAGAGAGTGCAAAAACACTTGAAAGACCTAAACCGCTTGCTTTTTCAAATAACAATGTCATTAGCTCAGCCGATACGCCGGTATTGTAATAATTGGAATTAACAACTAGAGCGTAGATTTCACCGGTATTTTGCTCAGGGTAGTACTTAAGACCAGCGCAGCCGACAATCGCACCTTCTCGCACAACTGTAACAAAATCATCAAGGCCTTGTTGCAACTGCTTAGCACTTCGCTCGAGTAGGCGCCCTTCATCAACCGAGGGCTGCATTAACACTAATAATTGTGCGACTGTATCCAAGTGTAAAAGATAAATTGGCAATAGAATTGCGCTATTTTAGTCTAAAATTTGTATTTTTTTCTATTTTAAAAGTAATGGCAGACACAAGAAAGTTTTCCTCGCAAGTTGTTGATGGTTATGAAAGAGCGGCCTCTAGAGCTATGCTTTACCCCGTAGGATTCACAAAAGAAGATTTTTCCAAACCACAAGTGGGTATCGCCTCCACTTGGTCGATGGTTACCCCTTGTAATATGCACATTAATAAGCTTGCCGATGAGGCAGAAAAAGGTGTAAATGCTGCCGGCGGTAAAGGTGTTATATTTAACACCATCACCATCTCAGATGGCATCTCTATGGGCTCCGAAGGTATGAAGTATTCGCTGGTCTCTCGAGAAGTCATTGCAGACTCCATTGAAACGGTTGTTGGCTGTCAAGGCTTTGATGGCATTGTGGCCATCGGCGGTTGTGACAAAAACATGCCGGGCTGTGTCATGGGCCTTGCTCGTCTTAATCGCCCAGGAATCTTTGTTTACGGCGGCACCATACAACCAGGCAAAGACCATACCGATGTGGTCAGTGTTTTTGAAGCGGTTGGTAAACGTGCCAGCAACGCAATTTCCGACATTGAATTGGAAAATATTGAAAAAACTGCCATCCCTGGTCCGGGCTCTTGTGGCGGAATGTACACCGCCAACACCATGGCATCAGCCATTGAGGCACTTGGTATGAGCCTACCCAATTCGTCAGCCCAAGACGCAATTTCAGCGGATAAAGACAACGACTGCATTCAGGCCGGTAAAGCTGTACTTAATCTTTTAGAAAATGATATTAAACCGCGCGACATTATGACGATGAAAGCGTTTGAAAATGCCATTACTGTCATTATTACTTTAGGCGGATCCACCAATGCTGTATTGCACTTAATCGCCATGGCAGATGCTGCAGGGGTCGACTTAAACATTGATGACTTCACTCGTATTGGCGCCAACGTGCCTGTTCTTGCCGATCTCAAGCCTTCCGGTAAATACATGATGAGTGAATTAGTTGCTATCGGTGGCACGCTACCTTTAATGAAAATGCTATTAGACGCCGACATGTTGCACGGCGATTGCATTACGGTGACTGGAAAAACAGTCGCTGAAAACTTAGCGGATATTGCCCCGTATGCTGATGATCAAGACATTATCCGTACACTTGACAACCCAATTAAAGAAGACTCGCACTTAAGAATTTTGCGTGGCAATCTCGCCCCTGAAGGCTCTGTTGCCAAAATCACTGGCAAAGAAGGCTTAAGTTTCCAAGGAAAAGCCAAAACATTTGGTCGTGAAGAAGAAGCGCTTGCAGCCATTCTAAATGATGAAATTGTTCAAGGCGATGTTATTGTTATTCGCTACGAGGGCCCTAAAGGTGGCCCAGGTATGCGTGAAATGCTCGCCCCTACTTCTGCTGTAATGGGCAAGGGACTTGGCGGCAAAGTGGCGTTGATTACCGACGGTCGTTTCTCGGGTGGTACGCACGGTTTTGTCGTCGGTCACATTACTCCTGAAGCCTTTGAAGGTGGTGTATTAGCAGTCATTGAAGATGGCGATGAAATTCTAATTGATGCAAAAAACAACTCTCTAGAGTTGTTAGTCGATCAGAATATTGTTGACAAGCGCCTGAGCCAATGGACACAACCCAAGCCAAATTACACCAAAGGTGTTTTGGCTAAATTCGCCAAACTAGCCAAATCCGCCTCTGAAGGTGCGGTGACAGATTGATTGATCTAATGAAATAATTAAAAAAGGAGGCATTCGCCTCCTTTTTTTTATCTTTAAATTAGAATAAAAGCGATCCTACGATCATCCAAACTAACGGATGCTATCTTTACTTGCACGGTATCACCCAGGCGAAAAACCTTGCCAGTTCGCTCGCCTTTTAGTTGGTGATGAATGTCATCATAAACATAGTAGTCGTCTTTTAAGTCACGAAGGGCAATCATGCCTTCAACGAAAATATCGGTAAGTTCGACAAAAAAACCAAACCCAGCAACACCAGAAATAACACCACTAAATTCTTCGCCGACCTTATCCCGCATGTATTCACACTTAAGCCACTGCTCAACGTCACGAGAAGCGTCATCTGCCCTACGCTCGGTCATTGATAAGTGCTCGCCCATCTCACTCATGCGCTTGGACGGTGATCTTTTTTGTTTATTAAGAACGCGTTTAATTGCCCTGTGTACCAATAAATCTGGATAACGACGAATCGGTGAAGTGAAGTGCGTGTAGTCATCAAACGCCAAACCGAAGTGGCCTTCATTGGCAGGCGTATAAACCGCTTGCTTCATCGTTCTTAATACGACTGTTTTAATGATATTTTCATCTTCTCTGCCTTTGGCGGCTTTGAGCACTTTGGCAAAATCACGAGATTCTGGCCCTATACCACCCTCTAAACTTAAGCCTACGGCTGACAAAAACTGACGAGTAACCTCGACTTTTTCAGCGGTTGGTTTTGGGTGAATACGGTAAAGAAAATCTTCATCGTGTTTTTGCAAAAATTTAGCAGTGGCTTGGTTGGCCATTAACATGCACTCTTCAATAAGCTTATGCGCGTCGTTTCTTGAACGGGCAATAATGTTTTCAATCTTGCCGTTGTCGTTAAACAGTATTTGGCTTTCAATGCGATCAAAGTCCATCACTCCACGCTTTTGACGTGAAATTCTAAGTGTTTTATAGAGGCCGTATAACGATTCAATATTGTCAATAACACTGGCGTACTCTTTTCTTAGTTCGCTGGAGTTATTTGTCAGAATATCGTTGACTTTGGTATACGTAAGGCGCGCATGTGAAAGCATTACCGCAGGATAAAACTGGTAATCCAGCAATTCACCCAATGAATCCATATTCATCTCACAAATCATACAAAGTCGCTCTACCTCAGGATTAAGCGAACACAATCCATTGGAAATTGCCTCTGGCAGCATCGGCACAACACGGTGCGGGAAGTACACAGAATTACCACGCTCAATAGCGTCGACGTCTAGCGCAGAGCCTTCAGGAATGTAGTGAGAAACATCGGCAATAGCAACATAAAGTTTCCAGCCACGGTCAGTTGGTTCAGCGAAAACAGCGTCATCAAAATCTCTGGAATCTTCACCGTCAATAGTAATCAATGGAATATGAACCACGTCAACGCGACCCTTTCTATCTTTAGCCAGGACTTTGTTTGGTAGCTTGCTAGCTTCATTCGAAGCCGCCTCGCTGAAGTCGTTTGGTATTTGGTGGCGATAAAGCGCCGAATCGACTTCCACGCCTTCGTCTAAATAAGCACCAAGTATTTCAATCACTTTACCGGTAGCTTCAGACTCGAGTGTTGGTGATGTGAGAATCTCTACAATAACCACTTGGTTGTCTTCACAGCCTTCAATCATTTCGGTAATTTTAATGTTGTGCTTAATGCGCTTGTCATCAACCACCACATAAGGTTTTCTTGCATCAGTGTGCAGCCTGCCCACCAAAGTTTTGACCGACTCAATCACCTCAACCACTTCAGCGTCTAAGCGCTTGTTCAACAGACGAACTTTTACTTTATCGCCATGAAAAACCAGTTGCATTTGCTTTTGTGACAACCTTAAATCCTTTCCGCCTTTATCAAGCGCAACAAAACCAAAACCCTTTGGGTTGGCAATGATGGTGCCTTTGAGTAGGCCACGATTAGAAAAAGGTCGATAAACACCTTGCTTATTGCAATTGAGTTGCTTATCGCGAACCATCGCCTTAAGGCGTCTGGCAAAAGGTTTTTTCTGGGAGTCTTCCAGTTCAAGCAAATCAAACAGTTGATGTTTGCTGCACGGTTTAACTTGAATAAAACTTAGGATATGCTCACGAGATGGAATAGGACTTTCGTACTTTTCCGCCTCGCGATGGTAATGAGGGTCAGACATATTGCTTTACAGTATAGTCCTTATGACTAATCAAAAGGATTGTTTAAGATAAGTGTTTCGTCGCGATCAGGGCCGGTTGAAAGGATATCCACAGGCACTTGCGACAGTTCTTCAATTTTACGAATGTAGTTTTGTGCTTCGATTGGCAACGCATCAAAATCGTGCGTACCGACCGTTGACTGCTTCCAGCCCGGCATTTCAATGTAGATTGGTTTTGCCAGTTCGTAACCTTCAGCCGAGTATGGTGGAACAGTAGTACGCTCACCATTGATTTCGTAGGCAATACAAATCTTTAACGAATCCAATTCATCAAGAACATCCAGCTTGGTTAGGCAAAGTCCCGTCACCGCATTCAGTTTAAACGAGCGATTAAGGATGACCATATCCAGCCAACCGCAACGTCTTTGACGTCCTGTGGTTGCACCAAACTCATGCCCTCTGGCACAAAGCTCTCTACCTACCGGATCGCCTTCATCCGTTGCGACATCGTAATTTAACTCGGTTGGGAACGGGCCACCACCCACTCTCGTGGTGTAAGCCTTAACAATACCCAGCACGTAATCAATATCACAAACACCGATACCGGAGCCGGTGACTGCACCACCTGAAGTGGTGTTAGACGAAGTTACAAAAGGATAAGTGCCTTGATCGATATCTAGCAATGCGCCTTGAGCGCCTTCGAAAAGAATATTTTCGTTGTTTCCCATGCGCGAATAAATTTCTTCAGCGACATCAACGATCATTGGCTTCACAAGTTCAGCTTGTGCCAAAGCCTCGTCTAGCGTTGTTTGGTAATCAACTGGCTTTTGCCCGTAATAATTCTCTAAGGTGAAATTATGGTATTCCATCACTTGTTCAAGTTTTTCGGCAAACAGCTTCTTGTCAAACAAGTCACCCACTCTAAGACCACGTCTAGCGACTTTATCTTCGTAGGCTGGGCCAATACCATTACCCGTTGTGCCAATAGCGGCATCGCCACGCTTAGCCTCTCTAGCATTGTCCAATGCAACATGGTACGGAAGAATTAGTGGACAACCCGGGCTGATCTTAAGACGAGATGCAACATCCAAATTTTCGCCGTCCAATTCAGCCATTTCTTTCAACAGGGCTGACATTGATAAAACAACACCATGGCCAATCAAACAATCAACGCTCTTTCTCAAAATGCCAGAAGGGATAAGATGAAGTACAGTTTTTTTACCGTTTATCACCAACGTATGGCCAGCGTTATGACCACCCTGAAAACGCACAACCGAGCTTACTTTATCGGTGATTAAATCCACCACCTTTCCTTTACCCTCGTCGCCCCACTGGGTGCCGATAATGACTACATTCTTTGCCATATTAATCCTTAATAATCCATTCGTTACCACTCTTAACAATGTCAGCATTGTTGGAGTTTTTTATATCTTGTTTGACGACAACACCATTTGATCTCAGCTCTTCAACAAACACCTTAAGAGAGGCATCATTTGAATTCGGCGCAAGTAACACTTTTGGGCTAAACTTAGATTCTGATTGTTGCTGTATTAAAAATTTTAAATCCAGAGAAAAGCCTGTGGCATCTCTTGCAACACCAAATGATTGACTCAAACCGTTATAACGGCCGCCCTGGGCTAAGGCCTTTGAGAAGTCAGTATGGTAAGCGGCAAAAACTACACCATTATGGTATTCGTAAGCCTTCACTTCACCAAGATCAAACATAAGATCAACCTCTCGATCAGTGAATGCTTCATTTAATTTGATCAAGGCATCAATAGCCTCAAGCACTTGTGGCAAATCAGAGAAAAGCTGCTTTGCCCTGGCAAGAACGTTAGCGTCACCCTCAAGTGAGATTAATGCCTTGAAACGATCACTTTCTTTAATATTATTTTGCGTAAGAAATACAACCAAATCAGGAATGGATTTTCGCTTAAAAATATCTCTCAAAGTCGCCGTAGTCTCGCCATCAAGTTCAGCGACTTCGGTTAGCGCGCTAAAAATTGCTGTGTTTCCCAGGCTTAGCGTTAAATCTTCAATACCCAAAATAGACAAAGAAGAAATCATCATCTCGATCACTTCGATATCGGCATCAATTCCCTTAAAACCGTAGAGTTCAGCGCCCGCTTGAATCGGTGAGCGAGAAGCGTAAAAATCATCGGCTTTTGTTTGCAGAATCGCATTGATATAACAATAACGATCAATGCTGCCTTTTTCTGAGCGCTTAGAATCAATCCTGGCGATTTGTGGTGTAATGTCGGCGTGAACGCCCAACATTCTGCCACTGCAAGGATCTAAGAATTTAAAGGTTTTTTGGTCAACAGAATCCGACGTTAAGATAAGTGACTCAACGTATTCCACCATTGGTGGCACCACGAGCTCGTAGCCCCAGCTTTGATACAAATCAAGCAAGCGACGTCGAATCACTTCAAAGGATGCTGCCTGTGAGCCCGCAAGCTCATCTATTCCTTCAGGCAGTTGCCATTTATCCATTGTCAACCTTTAGTCAAAGCTTGGGTTAAAGTGACGGAAAAATTCACTGTCAGGACTCAACACCAAAATATCACCCGATTGGCCAAACGATTTTCTGTAAGACTCTAAAGAACGATAAAAAGAATAAAACTCAGCGTCTTGACTGTAAGCCTCGGCATAATTACTGGCCGACTCCGCATCACCTTCACCTCGCACTTTCTCAGAGTCTCTGTAAGCATTAGCCAAAATAATGGTGCGCTCTTTTTCTGCAAAAGCTTGAATCTTTTCGGCCTCTTCTGAGCCTTCAGAGCGCAATTTATTCGCCAAACCCTTTCGCTCTGTCTCCATTCTCAAATAAACAGAGTTTCGAACTTCTTGCGAAAGCTCGATACGCTTGATTCGAACATCAATGACTTCAATACCGTATTCACTTTCTGCAATCGACTTCAATTTAGATTTTACGGTAGCCATAATCGCATCACGTTGATCGGAAACAACTTCTCTAATTGTGCGCTTAGAGAACTCACTTCTTAGGGCGTCTTGGTTGTTTTGCGCCAACCTGAGATTAGCAGATGCCATGGCACCACCTGTCGAGATGTAGAACTTCCACACGTCAACAATACGCCACTTAACATAAGAATCCACAATAACGTTTTTCTTCTCAACCGTTAGGAATGCTTCTGGAGCAGAATCTAGCGTTTGAATGCGCTGATCAAAGAAAACCACATTATTAACAAACGGTGTTTTAAATTTCAAACCAGGCTCATTTTCAATTGCCACAACTTCACCCAATCGAAGCTTAATCGCCACTTGGGTTTCATTAACGGTATAAAGCGCAGAGCTAGCGAGGATTGCAAGAATTGGAATAAGAACAATCGATATAATGCTAATTTTTTTCATTATCTTACCTCCCTAGAGCGTAATATGCTGGTGCCACTACTCGACTGAGATGACTGAGACTGGGAAGAAGACTGCCCAGACGATGTGGTTGCTGTTCTAGATGAATTGACCAACTGATCAATAGGTAAATACATCAATGAGTTTGCACTACCATCAACAACAACTTTATTTGTCGTGCTCAGCACTTCTTCTAATGTCTCCCTGTAGAGTCTTTCTCTAGTAACTTCTGGCGCTTTTAGGTACTCCGCCAAAATTTGCTTAAAACGGTCGGATTCACCTTCAGACTTGGAGGTTACTTGCGAACGGTAAGCCTCTGCTTCCGCCATTATTCTTTGGCTTGCACCACGTGCTTTCGGTAAAATATCATTCTCGTAAGCAGTGGCCTCATTAATATATCTTTGCTGATCTTCACGCGCCTTAACAACGTCGTCAAAAGCGGCTTTCACCTGAATCGGTGGCTGCGCATCTTGCATCGTTACCGCAGTAATAATTAGACCCGTTTGGTAGTCGTTAAGTAAGACTTGCGCACTACTCTTTACTGCTTGAGCAACCTGCTCACGACCTGTGGTCAGTACAAAATCCATCGTATTGTCACCAACCACTTGTCTAATAACGCTTTGAACAACGTGACTCAATGTCAATTCTGGCTGCAGAACGTTAAACAAATAGGCTTGTGCGTCGACAATTTTGTACTGCACTGCCAAGTTAACAACAATCATGTTTTCATCTTTGGTCAACATTAAAGACTCTGAGCTGACGTTGTTGCCATAGCCAGAGTTTTGGACATTTCTAAAACCAATTTCAGCTGCACGAATTTGCTCTACATTAACTTTATATACTTGCTCTATTGGATACGGTAGACGCCAATGAGGTCCTTGAGAAGTGATTTCCTGAAATGCACCAAAACGCAATACCACACCACGTTCAGCCGGATCTACAATATAGATACCCGATAAAAGCCAAACTAAAATAGCAAGAATAATTAAGTATTTAGCACCACCTTTGGTAGATTTCCCTGCATTGGTTGAGCCAGAAGAATTGCTCGAAGAGCCGCCGCCAAACACTGAATTAAATTTGTTTTTAAAGTCTCTAATAACTTCGTCTAATTCGGGTGGTGTTTGGTTGCTATTTCCCCAAGGATTTTGGTTGTTTGCCATGAACGTTCCAGATAATAAAACAGAGGATATTTTACCCAATTAATGCCAATGCAAATACTGATTATAAGCTTTAACCCTAAGAAATAAAGTGATAAAATAGTCGCATTTGAATTTTCCGAAGACAATATGAAAAATCTGCTGATTTTTTCGACACTTGCCTTAGCCACTTCATTAGTTCATGCCCAGGGTGTGAATTTAAGCTGCTCTCAAGCACAAACCCTATTCCCTCTTGAGGCATTCACCACCGAAGCAGATGAATTAGACATCGAAGCGGATCAAAGTGAAATAAGCGGTAAAGATAATTACCATTTTAGTGGTAACGCCCTTCTTAGATCAAGCGAGTACTTTTTGGCTGCCGACGATATCGGCATATCGAAAGCGGATGAATCTGCAAGCGCAACTGGCAATGTTAGGTTTCAAGATTCGACTTTTCAAATTACCAGTGATGGAGTAAACGCACAAAAGCAAGGCGACAGCATGATAGCGTCAATTGGCAACGCTCGCTACCTACATTTAGAATCCAATGCCAATGGCTCCGCCGGAAGCATTGAAAAAACCGTTGGCGGTGTTAACTTCACCGAAGCAACCTTCACTCTTTGCCCTCTTGGTAATTCTGACTGGCTGATTAAAGCCGACAGTATTTCAATCGACGAAGAAGCAAACCTTGGTGTTGCAGATAGTACTGTTATCGAGTTTTTAGGTGTTCCTGTTTTTTACTTACCCCAATACCGATGGGTATTGGAAGGACGAGGCAGTGGTTTCTTAGCGCCAACGATTGACACTTATACAGAGTCTAGCAACCAAAAATCAGGCGTTCAGGTTCGAATTCCTTATTACTTTAATTTAGCAAGTGACCGTGACTTATTATTAGCGTTCAATCAACTCTCCACTCGTGGCAGTGTTATTGAAGGTCAATACCGTCAATTAATGTATGGTAACGACGGTGAAAGCAATGGCTCACTCAGTGTTGAAAGTCAATACCTTTTTGACGATTATGTTACCAACCAAGCGCGTTGGTTACTTAACACTGCGCTAGATATTAGCCTAAATGATGAAACTTCATTTGAAATTAAATCTGCGCGTGTTTCTGATGATAATTACTACAAAGACATATACCAAGACGCGGATGCTGGCAACACGCTTACTTCGTACCTCAGTTTAAGCTTTGAAGACGAAGAGAGCGGACTTAAAGCCAACCTTTACGGTGAATCCAAGCAAGCACTTAATAACACCGCCAATCAATACAGCAAGTCGTTTGAGATTAGTGCTGAAAAATCACTAGAAACCCGCCTAACACCACTCGATGTATCCATTGTTGCTACAAGCTTTAGCCATAAAGATGTGAGCAAAACAACCGCCACCAGGGTGCACGGTGAACTTTCAACAGACAGAGTGTATGAGTTAAATTCTGGCACAATGACAACCAATGCATTCCTTTCGACTAGTAGTTATTTAATTGATGGCGCTAGCAATCAATCAAGAGTTATTGGTGGCTTTGGTGTTGATGCCATATTCCCATCACAAGGGCAAGCAACATTGTTTGGCAATGCAACAAACACCACGCTTACACCCAGAATTGCCTACCACTTTACCCCGAAAACAGCGCAAGGCTCTATTCCTGTTTTCGACACCACAGACAAATTTGGTGGCTTGCTAACATACGACACGCTATTCTCTGGCCAGAGATATTCGGGTCTTGACAGAATCGCTAACGCAAACGACATAACCATTGGACTGGAATCAAACTACATTGACCCTGAATCTGGCGACAGTCTGTTAAATGTTAAAGTTGCGCAAAGCTACTATATTAGCGACCAAGTTGTGAGTGACACTGCTGGTGTGGATTATGAAACGAGAAAGCATTTTTCTGATATTGCCGCTTCTGTCGATTTAGCACTGAACGAATTAAGCTTCAATAGTGCTATACAATTTAACCCATCGACAACCTCAATCGATAATCGCAAAACTTCTTTGAGTTATAAAACCAACTCAAGAAACTTTATCTCACTTGCTCACGCCAATAACAATACAAATGAAACGATAGAGCTTTATGGTGCTTATCCCATCAATGCATCTATTCATGTATTTGGTGGCTTAAAGAGATCACTAACAACAGGTGTCACTGAAAAAGAAACCTCAGGATTTGCTTATGAATCATGCTGCTGGGCGGTTCGTGTTGCACACTTTAAAGAAAAGGTTAGCGGTATGTATGACAACAGCACCAACCTTGAACTGGTCTTTAAAGGTCTTGGTTCAAGCTCTTCAGACATGCAATTACGCTTAGAGAAAAACATACCTTACTACCGAGCAGATCTCACCCAATGAGAAAACTCTTAGCACTGTTATTGTGCGCACAGTTTGGGTCTGCATTTGCAGCTAACAGCATACTTGCTCTTGTTAACGATAACATCATTACCATGGCGTCTGTCGAACAGCAGTTAAGCACGGTTAACTCCTTTGATGAAAAAATGGCTGTCATCGATCAACAGATTGACAATCTTTTAATTCAAGAGCAAATAGCTGGGTTGGGTATTGCGCCTGCACAAGAATCAATTGATGCGGCAGTTGCACAAATAGCGCAAAACAACAATATGACTAATGAGCAACTTAGAGCTCACCCGCAATTCCCTACATTTCTTCAGCAAATTATCGACCAACTTGCGGTTAGCGCGTTGCAGCAAAGCGTCATCCAAGGCATGACAATCAACTTGACCGATGAAGAAATTAAAACGAATTGCCAAAATAACGCAAGTAAAAGCAGCGTTAGACAAATCAGAGTGGCGCAAATAATCATTACCGAAGCTGATGGCGCTGATGATCAAGAAGTCGCTGTTAGAGAGCTTCTCAACAAACTCGCAAAACATGTAGAAAAAGGCGCCTCTTTTTACGACTTTGCAAAACTTCACTCACAAGACCCGTCTTACGCGCAAGGTGGCCTCTCTGACTGGATTAGCATAGAGGGCGAGAATCTTGCTTTTTTTGACAGCCTTAAAGAAGGCGAGGTGTCTGATAT
>DUCF01000048.1 GCA_012959965.1 Candidatus Thioglobus sp.
GCCATTTAATTTTGGCTTTGGCCTTATAGAGGCGTAGTACTCATTTTCAATTTGAAGAATATTGGTGTTGAGCTGCTGATACTCGCCATCCTTTTTTAGGTCAATAGATTCGTACTCCGTGCAACTGGTTTGCATTGCGGCTTGTAGCGAGTGCGTGTAATGACACAAACTGTTATAGTTGGCTTTAACGCCCACCGCATCTTCTTGTGAATTCTGATAACCAATATCACCCATTCGCAGTGAGGTTGCGTAAGGCAAATAGAAGGTGTTCTCGTCAAACTCTTCTAACTTGTGCTGGTGATAATCTTTTAGAAACGACTTACAAATTGAGGCCGAAGCGCCAAACAAATAAGGAATTAGCCAGCCACGGCGAAGCACGTTTCGAGTCAAGCCCATATAGTGATTATCAATAAAACACTGCCCCGTCTCTTCTGGCGTCATCAGCTCTTGGTACGCTTGCCAAAAATCCCCAGAAAATGAGTAATTAAAATGAATGCCAGCTATCGTTTGCATCACGCTGCCGTAACGATTAGAGAGCCCCTGGCGGTACGCGGTTTTCATTTTTCCGCGATTAGAAGAGCCGTATTGAGCAATGGGTATATACGTTTCACCGCGAACAACACAAGGCATACTTGCTGGCCAAAATCGCTGACTTTTGGGTAAATGATGATGGACGAAATGCTCAGTATTACCGAGATCCTCGAGTACTTTATCGGCACCGTCAAAAGGTGGAGTCACTAATTCAATCAACGCTTCGCAGAAATCTGTGGTGATTTGCGGGTTGGTTAGCGCTGAGCCATAGGCTTTTGGGTGTGACTCTTGAGAAATAGAGCCGTCATCTGAGACGCGCAAACTTTCTTTTTCAATCCCCATTAGGTTTTGAGAAAGTGTGTGTTTTGCCGCCATCAACGACTGAATTTTATTTTCAAGAGACCTTTGCACAAATAGTTTTGAATTTGATAACGGGGATTTTTTCATTTTACAAGGCATAATTTTTGAAACCTTACTTGTTGTCTAGTGATGAAATTTAACACTGAAAAATGTAAAAAAACCCTTATCCCAAAGGGCTGAGTCTAATAAAGTTAAGAATAGTACAATAATTATGGTTATTAAATGCAAATTATTTCACCATTCTTTTTCATTCTTAGCTCTCAGCAAATTTGAAAACTATTTGTACAAAGATCTCTACAAGCTCCAAGCAGCAAATTCCAATAGTAAAATAGTTATTTTACCTCTGCAAATGAGCGCCTGTGACAAGAGAAATACAACTGTTTTGCCTGATACAATTGTCAATTCATGCAACAAAACAATAAAACCGTTAAAGCTGTTGTTGGTATTCTCAGAAATGCGGATGGTGAAATACTTATCGCCGAGCGCAGACAAGATCAGTTTATGGGTGGATTCTGGGAGCTTCCAGGTGGAAAAATCGAGACAGGCGAGAGCAATGAGGCTAGTCTAGCTCGTGAATTAAAAGAAGAATTAAACGTTGATATTTGTGCACCAAGCTTGATGCATACCATGTGTTATCAGTATCCAGAAAAAACTGTTTATTTATGGATCTACACCATTGATAGCTTCGATGGCGAGGCAAGGGGAGCTGAGGGGCAAAATATTATTTGGTGTCCGGCTGAAAAACTTAATGACTTCAATTTGTTGCCGACAATGAAGGCTATTATTCATAAAATATGCTTGCCAGCGTACTACTGGATTACGCCCGAAAACGAGCCCGAAGAAGCCTTGCTCGAACAACTGCACGCCCATATTGATAACGGCTCTAAACTGGTTCAGCTTCGAGCCAAAACAGCGCTTAACTTATCTTTTGTTGAGCGCTTCTATCAAGCCTGCCAAGACGCCGGTGTCAAGCTCATTCTAAATACAATCAACAAAACCTTTAGTGAGCCTTGTGATGGCTGGCATTTGACCACCCAAGAGCTTTTATCACTAAGCGATCGACCTTGCGCAACTGATAAATTACTCGGCGCCTCAACACACAACTTGATTGAACTCGAGCACGCTGAAACCGTTGATGTCGACTATATTTCTATCGCACCAGTAGAGCCAACAAAAAGTCACCCAGACCGCGCACCTTTTGGTTGGGACAAGGCAAGGGAGTTAGTGGAAATAAGCAATTTGCCTGTCTATCTTTTAGGTGGAATGAGTACGCAAAATCTTCAGCGCGCACACTCGATTAACGCTCAAGGAATTGCTGGTATATCTCAAGTTTGAGATTCAATCAGATGCGCCCTAGATAGAGTTAAGGCATCGCAACAAACAACCGCTGGACTTTGCTTTAGAATTGTCGTGGCCAGCTCGTTAAGTGAAGACCCCGAAGTCATCACATCATCGACCAGCAATATCCTTTTGTGGGTGAGTGGCTCGGCAAGGCTAAAAGCACCTTTGATTTCTTTTTTTCGCTGAGCCAAAGATAAGTCCGTTAGCGGTACTGTGGACTTCACTCGCTGAACGCTCCTAGTGTCAATCGGCATTTTCTTATCAAGAGTTTTCAACAACTCAACAACCTGATTGTAGCCGCGCTCTCTTAGGCGTTTTTTATGCAGCGGCATAGGGATAATCACATCGTAATGATGGCCAGAAGATTGCATATCATCGATCTTTTCCGACACTTTCTCAGCAAAAAACTGAGCAACAGAAAGTCGCGCATCGTATTTCATTTTTTTAATTAAATAGGCGACAACGCCTTCGTAGTCATAAAGAGTAAAGGCGCTGTGAAAACTGGGTGATGTGCGCAGACAATTGCCACAATACTCCAATGACTGATTTAATGGCAACGCACAAGACAAACATCGCTTGGCTGTTATTGAAAACTCGTTTGCACAAGATTGACAAACCACATGAAACGAAGGCTCTGCACAAACAATGCAGCACTGCAAAGGTAGAGACTTAGCTATCCGCGAGTAAATACCCATGTTGAGTTGTCCGAGAACTCACTTGAGAACTGATAACCCTCGTCAGCAAAATCTTTAAGCGATTCTGCATCATTAAGGCGGTTGCGAATGATGTAATTCACCATTAGACCTCTGGCGCGCTTGGCAAATATGCCAATGATTTTATAAATATCACCTTTTTTCTCTTTAAAGGCGATATTAAGAATAGTTGCTTTTAGAAATTTTTTATCGATTGACTTAAAGTACTCATTAGAAGCAAGGTTGATTATGAGTTCATCCTCATCTTCGTTAAGCACTTCACTAACGCCTATACCCCAAAACTCATAAAGATTTTTGCCTTTGTTATTGACTAACTTGGTGCCCATCTCCAATCGATAAGGTTGTATCAAGTCGAGCGGTCTAACCACACCGTAAAGCCCCGAGAGCATGCGCACTTTATCTTGGGCAAAGCTCAAATCCTCCTCACTCAAGTTGGTTGCATCAATACCGCTGTAAACATCGCCTTTAAAGGCCAGTATTGCCTGCTTGGCGTTTTCAAGAGTAAAGGGTGCTTGAAAATTTTGAAATCGATCAAAATTAAGCTTTGCTAGCTTTT
>DUCF01000049.1 GCA_012959965.1 Candidatus Thioglobus sp.
GGCCCGCCTTTTGTCTATGATCTAAAAGACGGCAGACGCCAAGGGTCTATTCAGGATTTTCAGAATTTTGTCAAACTAACTTATATGACGCCCTGGCTTCACCACCAGAGTGGCACTATTTGCGAACCGACGGATATTGCTGTTAATAAGCGCCATTTGGATATGATCTACGCCCACCTAAAATATTCTGATAAGCCTTTTATGGGCTCTGTCACAGCGCCCAGTCGAGCAGAAGACTCGATTGCCATGGCTAAGATTGTGTTCGGTGAAGAAGTCATGCAGAACAATTGCGTCATTCAAGGAAACATCAATGTTAACTCGCCCTTGGTTTATGACGATGTGATGTCCGGCGCGCTTAAGGCCTACGCCAGGGCTAATCAAGGCGTTGTTATTTCTCCCTTTATTTTGGGTGGTGCGATGTCGCCAGTCACCATGCCCGGGGCTATTGCCCAGGCGCATGCGGAAACCTTGGTTGGTATTGCCTTGACTCAACTGGTTAGAAAGGGTGCTCCAGTCGTTTATGGTAACTTCTTAACAACAATGGATTTAAAATCTGGTGCACCAACCTTTGGCACGCCAGAGTCCACTCTTGCGGGCATGGCTGTTGGCCAATTGGCTCGCAGATTGGGCTTGCCATTTCGCTGTGGCGGCCATTACACTGCCTCCAAGGTGGCCGATGCACAGGCCATGCAAGAGTCGGCCGATTCAATGCTTTCAGGGTTTTTAGGGGGCGCTAATTTTATTCTTCACTCGGCCGGTTGGTTGGAGGGTGGACTGGTCATGAGCTACGAGAAGTTTATCCTTGATTCCGATCGTTTGGGGATGTTGCACCGCACCGCACAAGGTCTAACAATAGATGACAATTCTTTAGCAACGACTGCGTATATTGAGAATTCCCCAGGGCAGAATTTTTTAGGTACCGAACACACCTCTCAAAATTTTGAAACGGCAAATTTTCGCCCTGAAATGCCAGATAATAACTCTTTTGAGCAATGGTCAGAAGATGGCTCAAAAGACGCCGAGCAGCGCGCTTACGAGCGTTGGAACAAAATGCTGGCTGAATACCAGCCACCAGAGCTTGATCCTTCAACTGATGAGGCTCTAGTTGACTTCATTAGACAAAAGAAAGACTCTATGGCGGACGAGTGGTATTAGCTCATACTTTTCGTTAAAACTAGGCGTTTAACGTTTCGGTGTTACCATCAATTGAAATCACTTGGCCAGACACTTTGGCCGCTTTATTGGAGGCCAAAAACACAGCCATGTCAGCGATATCACTTGCATCGACCCAAGTCTTCATAGATACACCCTTGACGTAGTTTTCTCGTATTTCTTGTTCGTTAATTTTCTTTGCTTTGGCTTCATTGGCAACGACGCGATCCATGCGATCGCCGTTTACAGAGCCAGGACAAAGGACATTCACTCGGATACCACTGCCACCGAGTTCAATCGCCAGTGTTTTTGTTAGGCCAATGATTGCCCATTTTGCGCAAGCATATGGGCTTCTGTAAGGATAGCCATACAGCCCAGCAGTTGATGATGTGAATAGAATCAATCCTGCTTGTTGTCTTTTCATGCCCGGGATAGTATGTTTGGCGCTCAGAAAGGCGCCATCAAGATTCACCGAGATACAGTCTTTCCATTCTTTAAGCTCTATATCTTCAATTGCGCTAGCTGGTCCGCCGGTGCCAGCGTTGGCACACAGTACGTCAATACAGCCAAGATGCAACTGAGTTTGTGTAATAAACTGAGCAATTTCAGCTTCGTTGTTAACGCTGGCACAAAGAGCAAGCGTTTCAGGATGCTTGCTCTTGAAACGCTCAATTGCCTGTTGGTCAATGTCACAAATGGCAACAGCATCGCCATTTTCTAAGAAAGCTTCTGTCATTGCCAAGCCAATACCCGACGCTCCTGCGGTAATTGCTATATTCATAGTTTATCCTTGTTAATGTTTGTCTCCCACAGCTCGGCCAACACCATCTGGCGATGGAAGTGTTTGGTGTGCCTGAAAAATACGATCAATGCGACTACAAACCATGTCATTTGGCACGGTTGCCGCTCTAGATTCTAGGTTAACGTGTATTAACATGTGTTCGCCTGTGGCTAAAAGGCGGCCATCCTCATGGTGAAGGAAGTGGAAGACCTGAAGTTTTTTACCACCACCAAACAGTACTTGCGTTGAAGCCTTAACTGCCTCGCCAACTAGCACCTCATCTAAGTGTCTAATGTGCGTTTCCACGGTAAAGTAGGAGTCGCCGTTTGCAATATATTGCGCATCAACGCCAACGATAGTCATAATTTTATCGGTTGCTTTGGTGAAGCACTCTAGGTAGTGGGCTTCGTTCATATGGCCGTTATAATCTGCCCATTTTTGTGGAATCGTTGTTTTGAAAGTCTCTACTAGTTGATTGAGATCAAGATCATCGAAGTTAAATTTTTCTGCCTTTTCAAGTAATTTGCTTTCGAACGATTGCAGTGCATTACCAGCACCCCAACGATTGTCTTTCAGTACTTTAAGGATTTCGACCAGGTTGTCATCTCTTTTTTGCTCAAGCGCCCGGATTGAGTGCATGCCTGATTGCTCGTCTGACTGGTTGACGACTTTGTCGACCAACTCCTCAGTAAACTCAGGCACGTCCATCAAGTGAGTCCATGGCCATTCGAGACAAGGTCCGAATTGTGAAATGAAGTGGCGCATACCGGCCTCACCGCCCGCTAGTCGATAAGTTTCGAAAAGCCCCATCTGCGCCCAACGCAGGCCAAAACCATAACGAATTGCGTCATCAATTTCCTCAGTGGTAGCAACGCCATCGTTGACTAGCCATAGCGCTTCACGCCAAACTGACTCTAAAAGTCTGTCAGCAATAAAAGCTGGAATTTCTTTTTTTATGTGTAGCGGAAACATGCCGATTGACTCGAGCATGTTGCTGGCTTTTTCGATGGCAGCCGCGCTTGTTTTTTCACCGCCAACCATTTCAGCCAGTGGCAACAAGTAAACCGGGTTAAATGGGTGGGCAACCATCAGCCTTTCTGGGTGTTCAAGCTCTGCCTGCAACTCAGTTGGTAGGATGCCAGATGTCGACGAAGCAATAATTGCCTCAGTTGAGGCGCTGGACTCTATTTCCCGGTAGACCGATTGCTTCATATCGAGGCGCTCAGGAACGGCCTCGATGATAATATCGGCATTTGCAGATGCTTCGGCTACTGAACTTTTAAAACTTAATTGGCCTTTTTGAGGCAACGACACACTGAGCAATTTTGTATAGGCTCGCTCAGCGTTGTTGATGACCTTGTCCGCATGTTTCGGCGCATCTGGCGATGGGTCAAAAACATTAACATCGACACCATTAAGTAGTAAACGTGCAATCCAACCGTTGCCAATAACGCCGGCACCAATTACAGCGGCAGTTTGAAGTGTTTGCATTGTTATCCCCAGCGTTTTTGCAGTTGCATTTTCTCGCGTACTTCTTCAGGCCCCATTACACGAACACCCATACCTGTAGCAGTTTGTACGGCTCTTTCAACGAGCTGTTCGTTAGTTGCCAGTACGCCGCGATCTAAGTAGATGTTGTCCTCAAGGCCAACACGAATATTACCACCAGCCAAAATAGCTAATGCTGCGTATGGCAGTTGATTTCTGCCAATTGAAAATGCCGAGAAAGTCCAGTCGTTAGGAACGTTTGCCGTCATCGCCATTAACGTGTGAAGGTCATCGGGTGCACCCCAAGGAATGCCCATGCATAGTTGAATCATTACAGGGTCATCAATCCAGCCATTTTCTTTTAGCCACATCGCTAATTGCAAGTGACCTGTGTCAAAGCACTCAATTTCTGGACGCACACCTAAGGCTTGCACCTGCTTTGCCATTTCACGCAATACTGCTGGTGTGTTGGTCATAACGTAGTCGCCTTCGCCAAAGTTCATTGTGCCGCAATCAATCGTGCAGATTTCTGGAAGTAGATTTCTAACATGCTCAAGACGCTCAGTCGCACCCACCATGTCGGTGCCTTCATCGCTTAAAGGTAATGGTGCTTCAGCCGAGCCAAAAACCATATCACCACCCATGCCTGCGGTAAAGTTAAGCACCATGTCTACTTGTGACTCGCGAATATTGTCCATCACCTCTTTATATAATGCAGGGTCTCTCGCTGGCGCTCCTGTTTTTGGGTCGCGTACATGGATATGAACAACTGCAGCACCAGCCTTTGCAGATGCTATGCACGAATCTGCAATTTCCTGCGGCGTAACCGGTATTTTGTCAGACTTATCTGTTGTGCTTCCCGCGCCAGTAACGGCGCAAGTGATGAATACTTCTCTTGAAGGCTGTAGTTTGGTCATGATAGTTTCTCCAGTTTATTAGCTTTTGGTTACAATTATTTTTTTGAATAAATTCAAGGCAATATGGGCGAGTATATTACTGCTAGCCTTTTATTATGCTATACTTTTTACGCAACAAATTCTACATTTTACGAAATGAGCATTTATTCGCCCTCAGAAGAGACACTCAGAATAACCGTGCTTTTACTGCCTGAGTCGTCGATGATGGTGCTGGCCTCCGTCATTGATCCGATGCGAGCTGCCAACCGTCTATCTGAACGCCAATGTTTCACATGGCGCATTGTTACTACACATGGAAAGCCAGTCGACTGTACCTGCGGCATACAAATCACAGCTGATGGTATGCTGGATATCGACACTACGGGCGATGTGTTGTTTGTTGTCTCTGGATTTAATCAGTACAACTACATCGGCATGGATGAGATTACTTTAATGCGTAGAATTGCTCCTCGTTTCCAGGCATTGGGGGGTGCAGATACTGGTGCTTGGATTTTGGGAAAAGCAGGCCTATTGGAAGAAAAAAACGTCACTACACATTGGGAGGATTTAGAAGATTTTACTACTAGTTTTCGCCGCTCCAATGTACAGCCCGATCGTTTTGTAATCGACCAGCCAGTTTTTACGATTGGCGGCGCTTCGCCTACTTTTGATTTTATGCTGCATCTCATCCGTGCCCGACTTGGCTACCCTCTTGCACTTGAGGTGGCCAGTGTTTTTGTATATGACGAAACCCATTTTTCCACTGATGCACAGCCGCTAGTTTCACTGGGATTGTTGAATGATTTTGAACCTAGAGTGACAAGAGCGATTCGCATCATGGAGTCACATATCGACGAGCCGATATCAATTGTCGGTGTGGCCGAGCAACTGGCGATGTCGAGTCGACGACTAGAAAAGTTATTTCAACAACATTTGCAATGTTCTCCCGGCGCGTATTACTTGCGACTCAGGCTACAACGCGCACGAAAATACGTGACTGATACATTGTTAACGATGCAGGAAATTGCCATTCGAACAGGTTTTAATAGCCTTTCGGCGTTTTCTAGATCGTATAAAAAGCACTACCAGAGCGCCCCAAGTGATTATAGGGCTGAGGCGACGAAGCGACAAGTTAGCTAATGTTTTCCACTGCTTCAGCAATTTCTATGCCGCCGCCTATACAAAGCATTGCGACGCCTTTGTTGGCAGCCTTTTTATATGAAGAGCAAGTGCCACAAGTATTCTAGCGCCTGAGGCGCCAACTGGACCCATTTTGCTCATAGTTAAATATAACCCTTTGGCTAGTATTGCTAACTGGCAAGACACGCTCAACACTCAAGTAAAAACTATTTTTCATGACGACAGTCTCTAGACATCTTGCACTATTAAGATCAATCAACCAAGCTGAATAATTATGTGATTTAGAGGTGGAATATTTTGTTTTTTACAAACATTTTGATTGTGTAGTTAATATTGGTTGAAAGACCTTTATTGTTGTATATATTCATCATGCAACTGTATATATTCATCATGCGCATATTGTAGACACTATAGTCGATTATTCCTAATATATAGTGAATATAGGCACTTATTATAGTATAATTGTATACAATAATGGTAAAAACCTTGAAATGAGTTTAGAGAAAAAACCACTTTCCGACGAAATTTTTCATGTAATACGAGAGCTTATAGAGACAGGAGAGATGCCTTCTGGAAGCAAAATAAGCGAACCAATCTTGGCAAAAAAACTATCGGTTAGTCGTGGGCCTATCCGTGACGCCATTGCCAAATTAAAAAATTGTGGTCTTGTTGCAAGCCAGCTTAATGTTGGCGCAAGAGTGGTCAGTTTGACAAACGAGCAATTGATTGAAATATATCATATTCGCGAACGACTTGAAGGCTTAGCCGCGCGTTTTGCCGCTGAATTTATTGATAATGAGAGCCTTGATTTTTTGAGGTCGTTACTAAGTGATCAAGAAAATCAGTTAAATGAAAAGCAGGAGTATTATCAAAAAGGGGGCGATCTTGATTTCCATTACCTAATTGTTAAAGCAAGCTGCAATGAGCATCTAATTAGGCTGTTTAATGACTCGTTGTATTATCTCATCAGGGTGTATAGATTTCAATACGGGATGAAAGGTAGACGGGTTCATTCCGCTCATAAGGAGCATAGCGCCATAGTGGAAGCTATTGCTAATCAAGATGGAGAAATGGCTGAATTGTTAATGCGTCAGCATATTCGGCTATCAAGAATGAACGTAGAAAAACAAATTAATTGGAAGGGTAGAGATGAATCCAGGTAAGAAATTTAGAGAATCTGTTGCTCAAAATGAGCTGTTGAAGTGCTTAGGCGCAACAACAGCTTATCATGCATTACTGGCAGAAAAATCTGGCGCTAAAGCCTTGTATATATCTGGCGGCGGTGTCGCTGCTGGCTCACTTGGTGTTCCAGACTTAGGCATAAGCACACTAAATGATGTTGCTATCGATGTTGAACGGATATGTGCACGTACCTCTTTGCCCGTTCTTGTTGACATTGATACAGGATGGGGCGGGGCGTTTAATATTGCTCGCGCCATCAATACGTTGGAAAAAGCCGGCGCAGGGGCCATACACATTGAGGACCAAGTGCAGCAAAAGCGCTGTGGCCATCGTCCGAATAAGGCATTGGTGTCCAAAGCTGAAATGAAGGATAGAATTAAGTCGGCGGCGGATGCGCGAATAAGCGATGATTTTGTCATTATGGCAAGAACAGATTCGCTTGCTCAGTACGGTCTAGAAGCGGCAATTGATATTATGGGTGAGTGTATTGATGCTGGTGCAGACATGGTTTTTCCTGAGGCGGTTAGTGAGCTTGCAATCTATAAAAAAATTACTGAATCAATAACAGTGCCTGTTCTGGCAAATATCACTGAATTTGGATTAACGCCATTATTTACAACTGACGAATTAATCGGTGCGGGTGTCAAAATTGCTCTTTATCCGCTTTCTGCCTTCAGGGCCGCCAACCAAGCAGCACTTAACGTGTATCAACAAATTATTGCTACTGGGTCTCAACAGGGTGTCTTGGAAACAATGCAAACTCGAGAAGAGCTTTATCAGTACTTGGGGTACCACAGGTATGAGCAACAATTAGATCAATTATTTAACAAGGGACAGAATGATGTCAACAGCATTTAAAGCAAAAAAATCGGTCGCTTTGTCGGGCGTCGTTGCAGGCAATACAGCGGTATGCACTGTCGGTAGGACGGGCAACGACTTGCATTATCGAGGCTATGATATTCTTGACTTAGCCAACAGCTGTGAATTTGAAGAAGTGGCATTTTTATTGGTGCACGGTAAATTGCCCAATAGCGAGGAATTGCAGCAATACAAAAATAAACTGGTTGCTTTACGCGATTTGCCCGAGGCACTAAAAACAACTTTGGAACAAATGCCAAAAACTTCGCACCCAATGGATGTTCTGCGAACGGGCTGTTCAGTCATGGGAGCGCTCGAGCCTGAGGCAGATATTAACGACAGCGAAAAAACACGAGATTTAATCGATCGTTTGTTGGCCAGCTTTGGCTCTATGTTAGCGTATTGGTATCATTATTCGCACAACGACAAACGCATTGAACTAAAGACAGCGGATGATTCAGTCGGCGGCCACTTCCTTTCACTGTTGCACGGTAAAAAAGCACCAGAATCTTGGGTTAAAGCAATGCATGTTTCTCTTATTTTATATGCAGAGCATGAGTTTAACGCTTCTACCTTTACCTCTCGCGTTATTGCTGGCACAGACTCCGACTTGTATTCGGCCATTACTGGCGGCATTGGCGCTTTGCGCGGTCCCAAGCACGGCGGCGCCAATGAAGTGGCATTCATTATTCAGCAAAGATACGAAAGCGCCGATGAGGCTGAAGCTGACATTCGTCAGCGCGTTGCGAATAGGGAAATTGTCATTGGCTTTGGTCATCCGGTTTATACTATCAGCGATCCTCGCAACGACAAAATTAAGCAAGTGGCTAAAGACCTTTGCGACGAGTCTGGCGAGCACAGGATGTATGAGGTGGCTGAGCGCCTAGAGGTGGTTATGAAAGAGGTTAAAAACATGTTTCCTAACCTCGATTGGTTCTCTGCGGTTTCGTACAATCAAATGGACGTGCCGACGGCTATGTTTACACCGTTATTTGTCATCGCTCGAGTAACGGGCTGGGGTGCGCATGTCATTGAGCAGCGCGAAGACGGCAAAATTATTCGACCAAACGCAAATTACACCGGACCTGAGAATCTTACATTTGTGCCTTTAGCTGATCGCGAATAAAATGAATGGCAATGGGTGGGTTTATTGAGCAATCCTTCAAGCAGACTTAAGACAATAAAAAGAAAGGAAATTGACGGAAAAAGCAATTAATGAATACAAATTACCGCAAACACCTTGATGGCACAGATTTAGATTATTTCGATACGCGTCAAGCAATTGACGATATCACTTCTGGCGCTTACGCCAAGCTTCCCTACACTTCTCGTATCTTTGCGGAGCAGCTTGTGCGTCGCTGCCAACCAGAGATGCTCACAAATTCTCTAAAACAACTTATCGAAAATAAGCAAGATTTAGATTTCCCTTGGTATCCGGCTCGTGTAGTTTGTCATGACATCTTGGGGCAAACAGCATTGGTTGACTTGGCAGGTTTGCGTGATGCCATTGCTAATCAAGGCGGAGACCCAGCTAAAGTTAATCCAGTTGTGCCGACCCAGTTAATTGTTGATCATTCTCTTGCGGTAGAGGCGCCTGGTTTTGATGCAGATGCACTTGAAAAAAATCGTGCCATTGAGGATCGTCGTAATAAAGATCGTTTTGATTTTATTGAGTGGTGTAAAACATCTTTCCAAAATGTTGATGTAATCCCTGCGGGTAACGGAATCATGCACCAGATCAACTTGGAAAAAATGTCGCCAGTTATTCAAGCGCGTGATGGTGTTGCATTTCCTGATACCTGCGTCGGTACTGATTCGCATACACCACACGTTGATGCACTAGGTGTCATGGCAATTGGTGTGGGCGGATTAGAAGCTGAAACGGTTATGCTAGGTCTTCCATCGATGATGCGTACGCCAGATATTATAGGTGTTGAGCTAACGGGTAAGCGCCAAGAGGGCATTACTGCAACTGATTTGGTGTTGGCAATTACTGAGTTTTTACGTCACGAAAAAGTGGTTTCGGCTTATCTAGAATTTTTTGGCGAAGGTGCTAAGAGTTTAACGATTGGAGACCGTGCAACAATTTCCAACATGACGCCTGAATATGGCGCTTCAGCAGGTTTGTTTTATATTGATGAGCAAACAATTGATTATTTAAAGCTAACAGGACGTGAGCCCGAGCAAGTGGCTTTAGTTGAACAATATGCGAAAGAAACAGGGCTTTGGGCAGATGATTTAGTTGATGTTAAATATGAGCGTGTTTTAACGTTTGATCTATCATCGGTTGAACGTAATATGGCTGGCCCATCAAACCCTCATCGTCGTTTAGCAACTGCTGATCTAACGTCAAGCGGTATCGCTAAAGATTTAGACAAGGCGCAAGCAGATGAGGCCGAAGGTAGAATGCCTGATGGTGCGGTTATTATTGCTGCAATCACATCTTGTACAAATACCTCGAATCCACGCAATGTTGTTGCCGCTGGTTTAGTTGCACGTAAGGCGAATGAGCTTGGATTGATTCGTAAACCTTGGGTTAAAACATCATTTGCACCCGGCTCAAAAGTCGCTGAGCTGTATTTAAAAGATGCTGGGTTATTGACCGAACTGGAATCGCTTGGTTTTGGTATTGTTGGGTTTGCATGTACGACTTGTAATGGTATGTCTGGGGCACTTGATCCTGCTATTCGAGATGAAATTATTGATCGTGATTTATATGCCACAGCTGTTCTTTCGGGCAATCGTAATTTTGATGGCCGTATTCACCCTTATGCGAAACAAGCGTTTCTGGCCTCCCCGCCCTTGGTTGTTGCTTATGCAATTGCAGGAACCATGCGTTTTGACATAGAACAAGATAGCTTGGGCAATGATAGAGACGGCAATCCAATTACATTGAAAGATATTTGGCCTCAAGACGAAGAAATTGATGCGATTGTAAAAGAAAGTGTCAAGCCAGAAATGTTCCAGCAGATTTACAATCCTATGTTTGATCTTGGCGTTATACAAGAGGCAAAAAGTCCTTTGTATGATTGGGATGATAAAAGTACTTATATCAGTCGTCCTCCATACTGGGAAGGTGCATTAGCGGGTGAACGCACTATGAAAGGCATGCGCCCTCTTGCTGTATTGGGCGATAACATTACCACCGATCATTTGTCACCATCAAGTGCGATTATGTTAGACAGTGCTGCGGGTGCATATTTACATAAAATGGGCTTGCCAGAAGAAGACTTTAATTCTTATGCAACTCATCGTGGCGATCATTTAACGGCGCAACGTGCCACTTTCGCCAATCCAAAGTTGTTGAATGAGATGTGTCGTGATGGCATTGGTGGAAAAACAGGAGAAATTAAGCAAGGTTCACTTGCTCGTGTTGAGCCAGAAGGTGTGGAAATGCGTATGTGGGAAGCAATCGAAACTTATATGGATCGTGCACAGCCGCTAATTATTATTGCAGGCGCTGACTATGGTCAGGGTTCATCACGTGATTGGGCCGCAAAAGGGGTACGCTTGGCTGGTGTTGAGACAATTATTGCTGAAGGCTTTGAGCGTATTCACAGGACCAATTTGGTTGGTATGGGTGTACTACCACTTGAATTTATTAAGGGCGAAACGCGTGAAACTTATCATATTAATGGCAGCGAAACATTTGATGTTGAAGGAGAAATTGCGCCAGGATCCGAACTAATTGCAAAGATGGTGCGCGCTGATGGTGAGTGTGTTGATATTCCGGTTAAATGCCGTTTAGATACTGCAGAAGAAGTGCAGGTTTATTCTGCTGGTGGTGTATTGCAACGTTTTGCTCAAGATTTTTTAGAGGAAAATTCATAATGACTTTCAAGCCTCAAATTATAATTCCTGCTACGTATATGCGCGGTGGAACTAGCAAAGGGGTTTTCTTTAATTTGGAAGATCTGCCTGAGGTGTGCAAAGTAACCGGTCCAGCGCGCGATGCGATGTTGCTTCGTGTTATCGGCAGCCCAGATCCATACGCCAAGCAAACTGATGGCATGGGAGGGGCAACCTCAAGCACCAGTAAAAGTGTTATCTTATCGAAAAGCTCAGAAGTGGATCACGATGTTGATTATCTTTTTGGTCAAGTATCCATTGACAAGCCTTTTGTGGATTGGAGTGGTAACTGTGGTAATTTAACAGCTGCAGTTGGCTCTTTTGCAATCAGTCAAGGTTTGGTTGATGCTGAACGTATTCCCAAAAACGGCATAGCGACTGTTCGAATTTGGCAAGCAAATATTAGTAAAACTATCATCGCTCAAGTGCCAATGGTTGATGGCGAGGTTCAAGAAACAGGTGATTTTGAGTTAGATGGTGTAACCTTTCCTGCAGCAGAAGTTCAGGTTGAGTTCATGAGTCCTGTGGATGCTTCTGACACCATGTTTCCGACTGGAAATTTAGTGGATGATTTAGAGGTGCCTGGGGTTGGTGCAATTAAAGTAACGATGATCAATGCAGGCATTCCAACGATTTTCTTGAATGCTGAGTCGATCAACTACACAGGTACAGAGTTGCAAGTTGACATTAATAGTGATAAAAAGGCTTTAGCAATGTTTGAGACTATTCGTGCATATGGCGCTTTAAAAATGGGCTTGATAGATAACATTGATCATGCTGCAAATCGCCAGCATACACCTAAAGTTGCTTTTGTTGGCAAGTCTCAAAGCTATACTTCTTCAAGTGGTAAAGCGATTAATGAAGATGATATCGATCTGAATGTTAGAGCTTTGTCAATGGGGCTATTACACCATGCAATGATGGGAACTGCTGCGGTAGCTATTGGAACTGCAGCAACCATTCCTGGTACGTTAGTTAATCTTGCGGCCGGTGGTGGCGAGCGTAAAGCAGTAGTTTTTGGACATCCATCTGGCACTCTAAAGGTGGGTGCAGAGGCCGCACAAAACAAAGGCGACTGGACGGTAAACAGAGTGGTAATGAGTCGCAGTGCCAGAATTTTAATGAAAGGCTCGGTGTATATTCCTGGCAATATTTTTTGATCATTTGCAACGGGTTAATGACGAATAAAGCTAAGTGGCAGTGCGTTCTATCGGTAACATAATTCGCTATATCGACGGAACAAATAAAACCCCAATGGAAAGAGAAAACGCATTGCTTTGGCGGCCAACTGAATCGGCAATTGAGGCGTCTCAAATGAGTGAATTTAGGCGCTATGTCAACAAATCTAGCGCCCAACAGCTCTTAGATTATCAGCAGCTTTACCAGTATTCTGTTACAAACATCGCCGACTTCTGGAGCCATCTTTGGGATTACTGCGATGTACGAGCAAGCCAAAAAGGGAGTGTTGCTCTAGATAATGCTCAGAGCATGGTTAAGGCTAAGTTTTTCCCAGAGGCGAGGCTTAATTTCGCTGAAAACTTGCTAGCAAAAGGCCGAGATGAGGATGAGGCCATCGTCTTTATTAACGAAGACGAAAAAACGATTCGCCTCAGCTACAGTGAGCTTAAAGGGCAAATAGCAGCTCTTGCTAGCTATCTAAAAACTCAAGGTATTGTTAAGGGTGATATGGTGGCGGCTTATTTGCCAAACACAGAAAAAACCATTATTGCTATGTTGGCGACTACCAGTCTGGGCGCAGTATGGTCATCGTGCTCGCCTGATTTTGGCGTGCCTGGCGTTGTTGATCGCTTGTCGCAAGTAAGGCCAAAAGTGCTGTTTGTATCTGATGGTTATTTACATAAAGGTAATGTCTTTGACATGTCTGAGAAAAACCAAGCGGTGTTGGGCGCCTTGGATAGTGTTGAGGTCTCTATTATTGTGCCACTTCTGAGCAATGGCGCGAGTCATAAGTACAGCACTGTTGGTTTTGAGAGTATCCAGCGAGATTATAAGGGCGCTGAATTGGTGTTTGAGCAGCTTGGTTTTAACGACCCCCTTTATATTCTTTTTTCATCGGGCACCACCGGTGTGCCGAAGTGCATTGTTCATGGTGTTGGCGGTACTTTGCTGCAACATCTAAAAGAGCACCGCCTGCACCTTGACTTAAAGCCACGAGAGCGCTTTTTTTATGCCACAACTTGTGGCTGGATGATGTGGAACTGGATGGTCTCGGCGCTTGCCAGTGGCGCCACTTTGATATTGTATGAGGGCGCACCTCTTTATCCGAAACGCCGGCGCTTTTTTGATTTAATCGAAGCTGAAAAAATCAATATTTTAGGGGTTTCAGCCAAATACATTGACGTTCTTCGTAAAGCTAATATCTCTAGTGAAGGTTATGATTTATCCTCATTAAGAGCTTTGCTTTCAACGGGCTCTCCTTTGGTGCCTGAGGCTTTCGATTACGTCTATGAGAATATAAAACAAGACATTTGCCTTTCTTCGATTTCTGGCGGCACCGATATCATTTCATGCTTTGTGCTGGGCTCAAATGTTTTGGGCGTTTACAGGGGGGAGATTCAGTGTCGAGGGCTGGGTATGGCGGTTGAGTCGTGGGATGGCGCCGGCAAGACTCAAATTGGTGAAAAAGGCGAGTTGGTTTGTACAAAGCCCTTTCCCTCAATGCCAATTGGTTTTTTGAATGATCCAACTGGTGAGCGTTACCACTCTGCATATTTTGATCGTTATGAAGACACATGGTGTCACGGCGATTTTCTGGAAATAAACGAACGGGGCGGTGTGGTCATACATGGTCGCTCAGACACGACGCTAAATCCTGGCGGCATTCGTATTGGTACGGCAGAAATATACCGTCAAGTGGAGATTGTAGAGGAGGTTAGTGAGGCGCTGGTTATTGGCCAACAATGGCACGACGATGTGCGCATTGTGCTTTTTGTGACTTTGCTTGAAGGGGTTGAGTTTGATGATCAATTAAAGCAAAAAATTCGCACTCAAATACGCCAAAATACCACGCCGTACCACAACCCAAAAGTGATTATTGCTGTTCCTGAAATTCCTCGAACACTTAGTGGAAAAATTGTTGAACTGGCCGTTAAGGCTGTTGTTGAGGGTAAAGAAATCGATAATAAAGAGGCTTTACTAAATCCAGACGCATTAGATTTTTTCGCTAACTTGAAAGAACTTCAATAGTTTAACCGCGACAGCTTTATACTTTCTTCTTGACGTTTGTGTGGCATTGAGATAGCGACCGGTAAAGATATTGCTGGACGTGTCGTTAACTTTGTTGAAAAAAATCATAAAACGGGCAGAACCGGTTCAAAAGGAAGGGGTTAAGGTGGATAAAAAAACAAGGGACAATGCTGCTATGATGCAAGGTTTGTATTGGTGGGGTATTCCGACCTTGTTCCGTTGTCCATATAACTCTGATCCAGTCGGTTGTGATATTGCACTTGTTGGTGTGCCACACAGCACAGGAAATGGCACCACTCAGCGGGACCAACACCTTGGGCCAAGAGCGGTGCGCAACATCTCTGCTCAAGGCAGAAGAGGTCACCTTAAGTTTGGTATCTCGCCTTGGGAAATGTGTGACATTCGAGATTTGGGTGATGTGCCCCTGCCAGAGGCCAATAACAATGAGTTGTGCATTGAGCGCATAACTGAGTTTTATGAGCACATTGCCAGTGCAGGTGCAAGGCCACTGTCCATCGGCGGTGACCACTCAATAACTGGCGGTATTTTGCAGGCAATTGCCGGTCCTAAGTCAAAATTGACGAATGGAGAAAAGGCTGTTCTTGTGCACTTTGATGCACATACAGATGCCTTTCATCAGCTAGATCATTTTTTGGGTGCTATAAAATCTGCCGCTCACTGGGCTAGTTATTTAGTGCGTGACGGTTTTGTTGATGCTAGTAAAAGCGTCCAGGTGGGTATTCGTGGCAACACTAGAACGCTGGACTGGCTGGATTCAAGTTATGAGTTAGGCTATGAGATTATTACCAAAGATCGTTACGATGAGCTTGGCGTTGAAAAATGTATCGACATTATCAGGCAACGTGTTGGCGACGCGCCAATCTACATCACCTTCGACTTGGATTGTTTGGATGTAACTGTTGCTCCTGGGGTTTCTAACCTTGAGCCAGCAATTGAAGGCTTTAAAATGCCCGATGTTTTACAGTTGCTCCAAGGTTTGCGCGGGAAAAACATTATTGGTGGCGATGTTGTTTGTCTAATGCCAACAATGGACTCTCCAAATCAAATTACCTCCCATGTTGCTAATGCAGTTCTGTTTGAAATGGTTTGCTTAATCGCCGAAAATGTTGGCAAGTCGGACTAATAACATCTCTCCACAGATTCGAGCGAAATGCCTGATGCAGAATATTTAAATCCTCGTATTGAAATTTTTCATAGTAAGGCGCTTGACTTTGCAGTAATATTTCCTGCTTGAGCTGTGGACATTTGCAGCTTTTTGATTTGATTTTTTGGAGTTGGTAGATGAGAGAAAGTGCCAGAGTTGTTGTTATTGGTGGCGGTGTTGTGGGTTGTTCGATTTTGTTCCATTTGGCAAAAATGGGCTGGAAGGATGTTGTATTATTGGAGCGGAATGAGTTAACATCAGGCTCGAGCTGGCATGCAGCAGGTCAAATTCATACCATCAGCTCAGATCCAAATATATCTCGTCTGCAAGACTACACCATCAATCTTTATAAAGAAATCGAAGAGACCTCTGGACACTCGGTGGGCATGCACAGTACCGGTGGTTATTATTTAGCCTCAACCCCGGCTTGGCACGATTATTTGAAGCGTGAACGCTCAAAAGCACGCTCGATGGGCTTGGAGCAAGAATTTGTCGACCTAGACGAGGTTGTTGAAAAACACCCGTTAATCAACCCTGAGCATTATGTGGCCGCATTATGGGATCCACTTGATGGCGATGTTGATCCATCAGGCGTTACTTATGCTTATGCAAAATCCGCACGTGTTTATGGTGCAGAGTTCTACACACATACACCTGTATTAGAGACCAACCAGAGGGCTGACGGCTCATGGGATGTGGTCACTGAAAAAGGCAATATTCATGCAGAATACATTGTCAATGCCGGCGGCCTTTGGGCTCGTGAACTGGGGCGCATGTCGGGTGTGCATATGCCGGTTGTGCCGATGGAGCACCATTATTTGATTACCGAAGAAATTGCTCAAATTTCTGCCCTGCCTGCAGGGCATCGTTTGCCAGCTTGTATTGATTACGAAGCCAATATATATTTCCGTCAGGAGCGCTCAGGCCTATTGCTGGGCACTTACGAACCCCACTCAACACCTTGGTCGTTAGATGGAACGCCGACTAACTTTGGCCACGACCTACTGGATCCTGACCTTGATCGTATTGCTGACCGTCTTGAATTGGCATTTGAGCGCTTACCAGCTATGGCAACAGCGGGCATTAAGGATATGATTAATGGACCGTTTACTTTTTCTCCAGATGGCAACCCAATGATTGGTCCGGTGCCGGGCAAGAAAAATTACTGGGCAGCGGTAGGTGTTATGGCGGGCTTCTGCCAGGCCGGTGGTGTTGGCCGCACGATCGCCGAATGGATGATCGAGGGTGAGCCTTCGATTGATGTTTGGGCAATGGATATTGCTCGTTTTGGGAAGTTTGCAACACCGCAGTGGGGCGTTGTTAAGTCCAGCGAAAATTACGAGCGTCGTTTTGTGATGACATTTCCGAATGAAACACTACCCAAAGGTCGCAAGCAAAAAACAACCGCTATCTACGATCGTCTTACGCAAAAAGGTGCGATGTGGCAGCAGTCGTTTGGTTTAGAAAATGCAATGTGGTTTGCAGATTCGCCACAAGATGCCCATGAGGAGCCAACTTTTCACCGTTCAAGAGCGCACGATTATGTCGGCGCTGAAGTGATGGCGGTACGTGAGAAAGTCGGTGCGATTGAGATTGCCAACTTTGCCAACCACCGTTTTTGCGGTAAAGGCGTACGCACTTTCCTGGAGTTTGTGCTGGCGGGTGTTATTCCAAAGCCAGGTCGTGTTATTCTGAATCCTATGTTGCGGGAGAGCGGTAAGCTTTATGGTGATTTCACCGTTGCTTGTATTGATGAAGAGACCTTCTACCTGCTTGGCTCAAGCGTTGCTCAAGAGATGCACCGTCGTTGGTTTGACGAGAAACTGGTTGGCTTTGAAGATGTGACTTACAAAAACATGACGGATGATTTCCACGGCATCGCAATTGCCGGGCCTAATTCTCGAGAGTTGTTGTCACGTCTAACGAGAGAAGATGTCAGCAGTGAGGCGTTTAGGTTTCGTGATGTTAGGGACACGTTTGTTGCTGGCGTTCCGGCAATTTGTTCTAGAATTTCTTTTACAGGTGAGTTGGGTTACGAGATTTATGTGGCGCCGCAATTTCAGTTGAGACTTCTTGAGGCCCTTGAAGATGCGGGCGAAGATTTAGGTCTTAAGCTTTTTGGTGGACGCGCTTTACTGTCAATGCGTCTTGAAAAGAATTGGGGCGTTTGGACTACAGACTTCCGTCCTGACTTTACACTCGGTGAGTCAGGCCTAGATTTCTTTGTCAAATGGGATAAAGACTTTGTTGGTAAGGCGGCAGCTGCCAAAGAAAAACAAACGGGTGTTAGCAAGAAATTAACTGTATTGAGCATTGAGACTGACATAGATGTTAGCGGTGATGAAGCAGTGATGCACAACGGTGAGTGCGTGAGTTATATCACCTCCGGAGCTTACGGTCATTTTGTTGGGCAATCTTTGGCAATGACCTATTTGCCTGTTGAATTAATTGATTCAGTTGTTGACCTTGAAGTGGAAATATTGGCCAAATTCTACAAAGCTAAAATTGTAGCTCAGCCTTTGTACGACCCAACTGGCGCAAAAATGCGCGGATCACAATAAATATAGGAGCTAGTCATGGCTAGAGAAAGACGCAGGCGTAGAGGTGGTGGTGAGGTAAAAGAAGTTGTTAAGGTGCCAGCCTACATTAAGCGAAAAATTCCAGTTCACGATCCACTGAGTGACGCAGATCTTCGTATTCTTGAAAATAATGCGGATACTATACTTGAAGAAATAGGCATGGTTTTTGGCGAAGATTTAGAATGTGCCGATATCATGGTTGCTGCTGGCGGTATACGTGATGCAAAAGATCCACATCGTGTACGCTTTCCTCGAGGCATGTGCCGTGAAATCATTCAGGCAAGCGCACCGAAGCAGTTTACTCAGCATGCTCGAAACCCGGAGAGAAGTGTTGAAATTGGCGGCGACAATATCGTTCTTTCGCCTGCCTACGGCCCTCCGTTCATCCGCAATTTGGACGAAGGTCGGCGTTATGCCAATATCCAAGATTTTCGTAATTTTGTCAAATTAGCGTACCTGTCCGATAACCTTCATCATTCGGGCGGCACCATTTGCGAGCCGGTAGACTTGCCGGTGAACAAACGCCATTTAGATATGGTGTATAGCCATATTAAATACTCTGACAAGCCATTTATGGGCTCGGTCACATTGGGCGAAAGGGCGCAGGACTCGGTTAATATGGCCAAAATTGTTTTTGGTGAAGAGTTTATGAAGGATAACTGTGTGTTGTTGAGTCTTTGTAATACGGTTTCTCCTCTGTCTACGGATCCGGCAATTACTGGCTCTGTGAAAGTCTATGCTCGAGCAAATCAAGGCATGATTATCACTACCTTTATTGTTGGTGGCGCAATGGCGCCAGTATCAGTGGCGGGGGTGGCGGCGCAAAGTTTGGCAGAAGTGCTGGCAATGATGGCTTTAACACAACTGATAAAACCGGGTTGCCCGGTTGTTTACGGTACATTTGTGACATCGATGTCGATGAAATCAGGTGCGCCAACTTTTGGCACTGCTGAGGCCGCGCAAGCGATGTGTATTAGTGGCGCATTGGCTAGAAGGCTGGGTGTGCCATTTAGAAGTGGCGGTGGCTTTACCTCGTCTAAGGTTCCTGATGCACAGGCTGGCTATGAAGCGGCCAATACATTGCACGCAACACTTGAGGCCGGCGTCAACATTTCGTTGCACGTTGCAGGCTGGTTAGAGGGTGGACTGGCGATGGGTTATGAGAAATTTGTCATGGATGCTGATCAGGCAGGCGTACTTGCTACAGCAGCACGTGGTATTGATATGAGTGAAAATGGTCAAGCGATGGATGCTATTCGCGAAGTGGGCCCTCAGTCACATTTCTTGGCCTGTAAACACACTGAAAAAAATTATAGAGAGGCTTTTTATATGGCCGATCTCAGTGACTCTCAGAGTTTTGAACAGTGGAAGGAAAATGGCTCACAAGACATGGAAATGGCCGCAAATATAAAGTATAAGAAAATGTTGGCAGATTACGAGTTGCCGCCGCTTGATCCAGAAATTGACAAGCAATTGCTAGGTTACATGAAAAAGGTTAAAGACAGTTACCCTGACTCCAATATTGCTTAAAAATACATTAACTAACAAATAGGATAAATTATGAATATGTCAAACAATAAGCGTCATCAGGCAAAAATCAATCCGCTCACTGCGGATTCGGAAGATATTTTTAGTTTAAACATGCATGCACAAGGGCCAGGTGAATTAGCCGAGGGTGAATGGCAAGCGGCCGGACTTGCTGCGCCAGACATGACAGCGATTCGTGAGTATCGTTTAAATCGCGTTAGAGCCCAACTTAAGGCATCTGATTGTGCAGGGATTTTGTTGTACGATCCGCTCAATATTCGCTACGTAACCGATAGCACCAATATGTCGCTTTGGACTTCTCACAATGCCACACGTTATGCATTGGTGATGACAGAAGGCCCGGTGATTATTTTTGAGTTCGATGCCCATGAGTTTTTATCGAACCATAATCCGTTGATTACGGAGGTGCGTCCAGCGATCACCTATTTGTATTTTACTGCCGCTGAGTTTTCTGATAAAAAAGTTAAACTTTGGGCTGCCGAGATTAGTAGTATTGTTGATGAGTTTGGCGCTGGTAATAAACGTTTAGCGCTAGATCATTGCGCCCCTGAGGGCGTTCACGAACTTCAAGCCCGCGGTTTAAAACTCTACAATGGTGAAGAGGTGATGGAGTTGGCGCGAGTTATTAAGTCGGATGAAGAGATGCATGCGATGAGACGCTCTATTTTTGCTACTGAAATGTCGATGAGCGTGATGCGAGAACACTTTCAACCAGGGGTGTCTGAAACTCGACTTTGGAGCTACCTCCATGCAGAGATGCTCTCTCGTGGCGGTGAGTGGATCGAGACACGACTATTGGCAGCGGGTCCAAGAGCCAATCCATGGTATCAAGAATGCTCCTCAAGACCGATTCAAAATGGTGAGTTGATGAGCTTTGATACGGACTTGGTGGGCGCCTATGGTTACTGCACGGATATTTCAAGAAGTTGGTTGTGTGGCGACCAAAAGCCAACAGATGCGCAAAAAGATATATACAGCAAAGCCTACGAACAAGTGCAGCATAACATTTCAATTTTACGTCCTGGCATGAGCT
>DUCF01000050.1 GCA_012959965.1 Candidatus Thioglobus sp.
ATAAAATCTGTACTCATGAGAATTATAAATTTTATTTCTGGCACAGATTTGGGCGGACCCAAACAAATTTTTGTATTGTATAGTGAAATAATGGCCAATCTTGGCCATGAGCTTCACCCCGTCATTCGTAAAGGTGCGGCCTTCAAACCCATGTTAGAATCGCTTAACCTCCCTATTCATGAGGTTAACTACTCTAGAATAACTCAGCAATTTGCCAAAACCGCTGTAATCAACAAGCTCAAAGCAGTAATCGAATCCATCAAACCCGATGTAATTATTACCCATAAGTCTTCTGACTTAGAAATACTCCGAAAAGCCGCTGGTGAAAATATTCGTATCATTGGCTTTGTATACTGGCTTGATAACAGTCATATTGAACATGCTGATGAGCTTGTTGCGATTTCAGGGGTTATCAAAAAATCCTTACTTGATAGCAACTACTCAAAACCCATCCATCTAATTCCCGGTATGGTCAAGATCGACTCTACACCCGCTTATCGAGACCTGCCAGAAACACCCCTTATTGGCGCCATGGGTGTTTTTCGACGGAAAAAAGGCTTTCATACCCTTATTGAGGCACTGGCCATTTTGAAAAAAACAGGTACCCCATTTAAAGCGATTATCGCTGGCAAAGGGCAAATGCGCCCCTATCTTTTATATCTTAGGCGCAAACACAATCTAACTGAAGAGCTAACCATCCGTGGCTGGGTATCGAACGCCGAAAGAGAAACATTTGTGGACAGCATCGATCTCTATATTCTGCCTTCGCGTATTGAAACCTTTGGCCTTGTTGTTATTGAGGCAATGGCAAGGATGAAGCGCGTTATCGCCACAAAATGTGGCGGCCCAAATAAAATCATCCATCATGGGGTGGATGGCTTTTTAGTGGAAAAACAAGACCCGCAAGCAATGGCCGATCAAATAAAACAACTGATTGACAGCCCCGATTTGAGCCGCTCAGTCCCCGAAAAAGCACTGGAAACAGTTAACGCCAATTACACCAAGGAAGCCATCACTAAAGAATTTGAAAAAATTCTCAAGTAGAATTATGCAATAATTCCTTAACAACACATCAAGGATTGAATGGAGCAGTAGTTAATGACGATAATTACATATTTTATAGGCCAACATTGGCTTATCTTTGTTAAAATCCAACTTTCTAAACGCCAAATAACCCGTGATTAACACTCTACACTTTTCATCAAAATCTGACTTAAGTCTTCTTGATCGAATCAAAAAAGAGTCACAACAAATTGGCTATTTCAATCTCCCCAATCAGGATACCAGCTACATTGACAACTACCTTAGTCAATTAGACGCGCTGCAAGGCCTAGACTCAATTACCGATGTAGTAGTAGTGGGTATTGGCGGCTCTAGTTTGGGTGCAAAGGCCATTTATCATTTTTTAAAGCCACTGAACAACCTCTCACGACAATTGCACTTTATGGACAGCACGGATCCTATAGCTATTCACAACGCTTGTCTTAATCTTAATTTAGAATCGTGCCATTTTTTGATTATTTCTAAATCGGGCACAACCATTGAAACAATTGCTATTTACAAATACTTAATAGAGGTTCTAAAAAATCACTCAAACAATCAACACCCCTTCACTTTTATCACCGATCAAGGCTCAAAGCTTGAAGCGCATGCGAAAACGAAGAGCGCTCTTGTTGTTAACATTCAAGAAAACGTTGGCGGTCGTTTCTCGGCATTAAGCACGGCAGGCTTGATACCACTCGCACTTGCAGGAATTAACATCAAACTCCTACTAAGTGGCGCTGAAAAAGTCCAAAAAAGTTTCTTTGAAGCAGGCTACATGCAAGAGACGCTACTCAAAAAAGCGCAATTCTATGCAGAAAATTCACTGACTTACGGCATCAACTCTATCTTCAGTTATAGTGAATCACTCAAGTACTTTAACCATTGGTATGTACAGTTGTGGGGAGAGAGCTTAGGCAAAAAGCAGAAAAACTCCAGTTTTAATGTTGGCCTAACGCCAATTGGGCTTATCGGACCTAAAGATCAGCACTCATTTTTACAACTACTCGCGGAAGGAAAAAGAGACAAAACAGTGACTTTTATCAAGCTGGAGTCATTTGATAACCTGCTTAAAATTCCTGAAGACACCTTAGAGGGCTTGGAAGCTTTAGATATTATTAATGGCACACATTTCTCCTCGCTTATTAATATGCAAGCAGATTCGATTATTGAATCAATTCAAGACTCTCAAAACATTCCACTTGATGAAATCACCCTGAAGAAGCAAGACGCATTCAGCATCGGTCAATTAATTTATTACTATCAGTTACTAACTTCAATGGTCGGTGACCTACTCAACATCAACACTTACAACCAGCCGGGTGTTGAGGCCGGTAAAAACATACTTATTAACAAACTCAAATCAATAAAATGATAAAAAAATGTCTATTCCCAGCCGCAGGCTACGGCACGCGTTTTTTGCCAGCCACCAAAGCAGTTCCCAAGGAAATGCTGCCTATTTTGACCAAACCCCTGTTGCAATACGGCGTTGAGGAAGCGCTAGCTGCCGGTATGAGTACAATGGCAATTGTAACAGGGCGTGGCAAACGTTCAATTGAAGACCATTTTGATAACGCTTTCGAACTCGAATCTCAACTCGCTGGCACCTCAAAAGAGCATTATTTAGAGGAGATTAAAACGGTCATTGAAAGCGCGACGTTTACCTATGTTCGTCAAAGACAGATGCTCGGCTTAGGGCATGCGATTCTTACGGGTGAACCCCTTATTGGCAATGAGCCTTTTGCCGTGATTTTGGCTGATGATTTGTGCACAAATGGCAATACTAGCGTACTGTCACAAATGACAGAGGTATTTAACAAATATCAATGCTCGATCATTGCCATCGAAGAAATACCAATGGATCAAACCAACAAGTATGGCGTTATTGCTGGCAACTTAGTCGATGAAACGGATGACACCTATCGTGTAACCGATATGGTTGAAAAACCCGAGCCAAAAGATGCGCCAACCAACATGGCAATTATTGGACGCTATATCCTAACGCCAGATATTTTCGATATTCTTCGAAACACGAAGCCGGGCAAGGGTGGCGAGATTCAAATCACCGACGCACTACTTGCTCAAGCCAAACAAGGTAAGGTCATCGCCTATAAGTTTAAAGGCAAGCGCTTTGACTGCGGCAGCATTGAAGGCTACGTAGCGGCCACTAATTACTTTGCCAAGCAACAAGGCATTGTCTAAGCCTCAGGCAAAAAAAATCGCACTTAAGCCCAGGGGCAAGTGCGATTTCACAAGATAATGCAGCCGCTGAAAGCGCTCAGCGCAAGCCTTGGGTATTTCTCATCACCCAGCGCTTAAATCTCATATAAAACATCAGTAATCTCACATTGCGGCTTAAACCCCGGCACAGCTTTTATCAAC
>DUCF01000051.1 GCA_012959965.1 Candidatus Thioglobus sp.
GAGTGGGTGCAATTTCAAGCAGCTCGCCTGCAGCATGTGCCAGCAACTCTTTATCAACAATATTAAGCCTAACACCATTACACTCACTTTTATGACTTATGTCCTCACTAAGTACTTTCGCAGTCACGGGATAGCCTAATTTCTCAGCCGCCTCAATCGAGCCAAACATACTGGTAACGCTGTACCCGGCTGGGGTTTTCAAGCCAGATTCAGCCAGTTTTTTCTTGCCATTAAATTCATTTAATACCACTTCATTTAACAAGCGGTTGCTGTCATTATTGAGTACCTGAATTGGCGCCAATGACTCCTTTGCAAACGCTTGAGCGCATCGATAAGCATGGTGAAGTGCTTTTAAACAAGTATCCAAGCCAATCATCGGTGCGATGTTGAGTTGCAAGCATTGATCGATAATTCGTTGTGGCATACAATCTGGAATTGAAGAAAGTACGATTCCTTTGTTTGCCGTCACTTTCATTGCACCGGCAAGCGCCAACATTGTCGTGTCCCACTCCCATTGATTGACTTCATCTGTTTTTGGCCAATCCAGTAATAACATCGTTGCGGCAAAATCTCCGCGCATCATTGCCGAAAAACACGCAGTCGTTTGCTCTCGATTCCCCCAAACAAAGGTGTGATAATCCAGTGGATTACTGACCTCGACGTAATCATTTAAAGTACTTTGGATTGTCGCCTTATGAGAACTCTCAAGACTTGGAAAGCAAATATCAAGACCCTCAATTAAATCCGCCATCATCCCTGCTTCGCCACCAGAACAACTCATAGAGGCAACGCCATTATGATCAAGTGGGCCAATAATACTGAGCAGTTTTAAGGTTTCAAGAAATTCAGGCACCGTATCCACTCTTGCAATACCAAGACGCTCAAAATACACATCAAACAGTTGATCTTCGCCCGTTAACGAACTGGTATGACTGAGTGCAATTTTTGCCGAAGCCGCTGTTCGTCCACTTTTTATTGCCACAATTGGAATTTTTTGTTTTAAAGCACGCCTAGCAACAACATCAAACGCTTTAATATCCCTGATGCCCTCAATATGCAGCCCAATGGACGTTACTCGAGAATCATCAAGCATAGCGCCCATCACATTCGCTATATCCGTATCCACTTGATTGCCCAAAGTAAACATATAGGCAATATCCAGCCCAATGGATTGCATAGTCATATTAAGACCGATATTGCCGCTTTGGGTAATAATCGCCACACCCTTATCGACAGCACGACAGCCATGAAGATCAGGCCACAAAGCAACATTATCTAGATTGTTGATAAAGCCATAACAATTCGGACCAACAATTGGCATATCGCCAGCGGCTTTAATAAGTTGTTGAGTTCTATCATCTCCAGTCTCGCCAACTTCACCAAAACCCGAAGCGTACATCACCGCGCCGCCCGCGCCAATAGCGCTAAGGTGAGAGACAATTTCAATCGCTGCATCTGCATTGACTGCAACAAAAGCTGCATCTGGCACGCCTGGTAGGTCTTGAACACTCTTATAGCAATCAAGCCCTTCTAGCACTTCCCTATGAGGATGTACAGACCAAATTTCACCCTTAAAGCCCATTTTTCGAGTCTCTCGAATGGCGCAATCAGCGCCTCGAGAGCCAAAAACAGCAATTGTCTTGGGTGAAATTAAACGCTTAAGATTGGCTTGACTCATTGCAACTATGCTTCATACGGTCGCAATAAAGATCTGGAAATAATATGGCGCTGAATCTCACTGGTGCCATCCCAAATTCGCTCAACTCTATGGTCACGCCAAATTCGTTCCAATGGCATGTCGTCCATTAGCCCCATACCACCTAAAATCTGAATCGCCTCATCGGATACCATCGCCAACATTTCACTGGCTTTAAGTTTTGCCATTGCCGCGTCACTGTTGCTCATATTGCCCTGTGAGTCATTCCAGGCTGCACGGAGAGTTAGTAGTTCAGCGGCTTGCAGCTCCATCGCCATATCCGCTAATTTAAAGGAAACGCCTTGAAACTTGCCCACAGGTTGACCAAATTGTTCACGAGTGGCAGCCCATTCTATGGCAATTTCAAGCGCTCTTTCTGCTCGTCCAAGACACATCGCCGCCACGGATAGGCGCGTTGCCCCTAGCCATTCGTTAGCAACATCAAAACCGTGATCTTCTTCACCCAACATTTGCGACTCGTGAATACGGCAATTGTCAAAATTCAAAATGAAATTATGATAACCCCTGTGAGAGACGCTGTTATACCCCGGCTCCACGGTAAAACCCGGCGTACCCATATCAACTAAAAAACTGGTGATTTTTTTCTTCGGCCCGCGTGGCGTATCTTCCACGCCTGAGGCAGCAAACAAAATGACGTAATCCGCCATGTCAGCGTGACTAATAAAATGCTTGGAGCCATTGATAACAAAGTGATCGCCATCGCGCTCAGCCTTGCACTGCATTGAGCGTACATCAGAGCCCGCATTGGGCTCAGTCATCGCCAAACAATCAACCTTTTCACCGCGAATGGTTGGCAATAAATAACGCTCTATCTGCTCGTCTTTACAAGCCAATAAAATATTACTAGGGCGGGCAACAATGTATTGCAAGCCGAAGTTAGCTCTGCCCAGCTCTTTTTCCATTAAGCAAAGCGTCAGTGAATCCAGGCCGCCACCACCCAACTCTTCTGGCATATTTGCCGCATAAAGGCCGAGTTCAATGGATTTTTGTTTAATTTTCTCCACCACACCGTCATCGATTTGATTGGTTTTTTCAACCTCTGCTTCATGCGGGTAAAGCTCTTGCTTAACAAAACTGCGAACAGAGTCAATAATCATCTGCTGTTCATTTGAAAGGCCAAAATCCATAAAATTCTCCTAAATTTGATTCCGTTATATCGGACTTATTTTTTGCTTGGAATGTGCATCACTCGCCCTTGTTGCCTCGGTGCTGACAGTTTTTGATGCTCGCTCCAGATATTTTCAAGAATGCTAAAAACAGGTGCGTCGATAGCGCTAGCTTTTGCAGCATTCATATCAACATGCAATAACATTTGCTCGGTTGTTGCCAGTAATTCATTCGATTCACCATGAAACATCTGATGAAAAAAATGTAAGCGCTTAGCGTCCAGCCCGAGTAACTGCGTGGTGAAGTACAGCGGCTCACCCTTCGAGGCTTCTTGATAATAATTGATGTGCGTTTCAACGGTATAAAACGACTTGCCACTTTTCCTATAAGTCTCGTCAATTCCGATGTAGCGAAAAAGTGCATCCGAGGCATCGCCAAAAGCATAGAGATAGAACGATTCACTCATATGGCCGTTATAGTCGATCCAATCCTGATGCACACTGGCCTGATACAACCTCAAAGGCTCTGACAAATCATTCTCTGGCGAAAACGCTTTATACTCGCGCTTCAAATAGATCTTGTTATCCATACATTCCTTATATTTATAAAAAACATGTTACTTGTGGCGGCCTCTATAGCTATACCTTTTCCGCAATAAATTCTACATAATGCGAAAATTAGCGTCGTTTACATGGCAAATACTTGCGCATTTATGTGGAGGGAAAGCTCTATAATATCTTTACTCGAGTCAACGCCTCACTTATGTCTAATCCATATCGACAAGCCAAATTTATCTTATCTTGTCCTTCGCTCAAAAATTGCCCAGACGATCAAGGCTATGAAGTCATTTTTGCCGGCCGCTCCAATGCCGGAAAGTCAAGTGCCATTAATGCCTTAACAGGTCAAAAGAAATTAGCCAAAGTCTCACGCACGCCTGGACGCACGCAACACTTAGTGTTCTTTGAGCTTGATCAAGAGCGCCGCTTGGTTGACTTGCCTGGCTATGGCTACGCCAAAGTGCCTCACAAAATCAAAGAAAAATGGCATAAAGACATGAGCGAATACTTTAAAAAGCGTAAATGTTTAAGAGGAGCGATTCTAGTGATGGACTGTCGTCACCCCTTAAAGCCTTATGATGAGATGATGCTTGAGTGGTGTGTTTCCAATGAAGTACCCACACATATAATTCTCACCAAATCGGATAAAATAAAAAAAGGCGCCGCAAGCAACACTCGACTTAGTGTGCAAAAAGCGCTCCAAGACTTGCCCAATGTCACCGTGCAACTCTTCTCAGCGCTAAAGAAAACCGGGCTAGAGGAAATATGGCAACACCTTGATAGATTGTTCGAATACACCAATGAGAACTAGGAATGAGGGTTAGGCTTGACCTTTCAAGCATTCAAGCTGATGACACAATCATTGTCGCCAACAATCGCCAAGCACTAGCCTTTAAACGCACAATTATCGAGCAGCTCGGGGCAATCAAAATGCCCAGCATATACTCGTATCCCGCTTTTCTTAAAAAAACTTGGTCTCAACTCAACCCGCAGGATTCACTCCGCTTACTTTCAGACCATGAGCTTAGAATACTGTTCAGCGAATTAATCAATAAGTGTGCAGTTCAAAACCCAGGGGCCGTTACAGATGAAGCAATAAAGTGTTACCGCTTGATGAAAACACACTTTATTTCAAAAGAAAAAATTATCAATTATCAGAACTCTCCAGGGGTTTTATTTGTAAGCTGGATGGATGGACTTTCTCAAATAAAAAAACAATTTCAACTCATTGATTCGTCAGACCTTTTCTTGAAGATGGAGCAAGCTCTTAAAGAATCAACACCAGTGGGTAATTATTATCATTACGGTATTAAAAAAACCACGCCAGAACAAAACAAACTGTTTGATCTTCTACAAAGCCAAGAGCTGGAATTGCCGCAAGCTAATGACACCTACAAGGCGATAAGCCACCCCACAATTGAAATGGAATTACAATCCATTGCCGAGTGGTCTTGGGAGAAAATCAGCAAAAAACCACAACATCAAATTGCTGTTGTTATTCCAAATTTAGGCGAATTACAACACAAAGTGTCTTCAATTTTTGATGAAGTCTTTGGCTCTCATGCAATAGAAACTCAGCAAAAACCGTTTAATATATCATTGGGTAACTCACTTTCACAATACCCTTTAATTCGCCACTTGTTCAAGGTGATTGACCTGTCACATGAAATAATGCAAGGCAATGTCGAGCTTGACAGTCTTTGTCGAGTAATTCCCTCGCCCTACATTAAAGGCGCCAATATCGAGTCCAATAACCGCAATCTGTTAATAAACCAGCTATTGGGTCGCGGAAAGAGCGGTTTCACCACCAAACAATTGACAGCGCTAATAACCGATTGCCCGATATTGAAAGAGCAAATATTAAACATTAGTCAGATACAAAAAAAACGACGTGCGTCTTCCGAGGATTGGCTTGAGAGCCTTTATCAACTGCTCGATATTTGGGCGTTTGGATCGGATAGAGCCCTCAGTAGTAGTGAATATCAATTATTTGAGAAATTTCAAAATGAATGTTTAATTCTCAATCAAAACCCAGCGCTCAGGCGCCAAATAACTTTTGAAGAGTGTGTTAACTTACTCAAAAAGCATTTTGATGCAGTGATTTTTCAACCCCAGTCTGGTGATGCTAACATTCACATTTTGGGTGCACTTGAAGCAGAAGGACTTCATTTTGATGCGGTGTGGGTGTCAAACATGACAAGCGACTTCCTCCCAGGTGTTGTTAAATTTCCATTATTCATTCCCGCCAATATTTGCAGTGAATTTCATCTACCCAGCTCAACATTTGACCTCATCCAAACAAGTGCCGTTAGCACGCTCAGTAAGCTCAAGGCGCTAAGTGATGAAGTCCACTTCAGTTTTGCCGAAACAAACGACGGTCGAGAGCAAATTGCCACGCCACTGCTAGATTTTGAGCCGTGTGCCGAAAATACACCCATTGCACCACAAGAGCAAACACTAACTACTGTGAAAGACACCTGCGCACCACGACTAAAAAACACTGTAATCAAACAGGGGGTGCAAACACTGCAAGACCAAATGAGCTGTCCTTTTAAGGGCTTTGTTAGACGCTTGAAAATCCAAGAATTTGAATCGAATCACCTAGGTTTAAATAGGGCTGAGCAAGGTGTGTTGATTCATAGAATCCTAGAGACAATTTTTACGGAAATTTCAACTGCAAAAGCACTTAAAGAACTTTCCGGCGAATCAATTAACCGGCTTATCAAATCTCACGCGCAGAATGCCATCGGCACTACTGATCAAAACTATCAAGCAATAGAAAAGGGTCGCATTATTCGCATCATCAAACAATACTTACTACTCGAAGAACAAAGAACAGATTTCACAGTTGTCGCCACGGAATCCGTCGTTGAAGTTTGCATTGATGGCTTGGGTTTCACCACTAAGCTCGATCGTATAGACCAGCTAGCAAACGGTGACAAGCTTATTATCGATTACAAAACTGGCCAGAGTGCGCTCAGTCAAATCACTGGAGAGGTGATTGAGCAAGCGCAATTACCAATCTATGCGATCAGCAATGAAGTCGATGGGATTGCCTTTGCACAAATCAATGCCAGCGAGTGTGTTTTCAAAGCCGTTGCCAGAGATAGAGAAATACTCCCTAGTAGCAAACAAGCGCAAACAAAAATGCCGGATTGGGATGCGCAATTGAATACTTGGCAAGAAACATTAAGCAAAGCCAGTCTGGACTTTCAGCAAGGTGTCGCAGACGTTTTGCCTGAAAAAAATGCTTGTAATTATTGCGACTACGATTTACTGTGTCGAGTCGAGAAAACGCTGGGTCACGCTTAGGCGCTCGCGAGCCAATTCTTTAACAATCTGTGCTTTGTCGAGTTTCGACACATCGATTTGTTTTAACGCATCAACCAATTGCTCGATTGGATAGGTGTTGATTCCCAAACAATCAAACACTTCTAATAATTGCTCAAAGCGCTGTTGTCGGCGCAACGCATCTGCGCCTTGAATGAAGCTTAAGATGGCATCAGCAGATTGATTAAATAAGATTTTTGCCGTTGGATACCACTCAGCACTGAGTTCCGCCAGTTGTTGATACTCTTTAGGACATTTCAGGTGAGAGCACAGACTTTGAACGGCGCCAAGATTTTGTTGATAGAGCCAAAGTGAAAAACGCACAGCCTCACTGGTATCTTGTATATCAGCAATATGCAAGATACCGCTTTTTGTCGCATCAAGCATAGGGAAAAGTCTTTGAAAGGCGCCACATTCCAACAATACATCAAAAAATACTGCGGGCTTGTCATAGGACAGGGATAACGATAATTCCTTAAAAACACGCTCGGGTACAAGCGCATCAACCTCACCAGAAGTGACCATTTCACTCATTAATTGCTTAGTTTCCTGAGCAATCGAAAAACCAAAAGGATAAAAGCGCGAAGTAAAACGTGCAACTCTTAGCACTCTAACCGGGTCCTCCTTAAAAGCCTCAGAAACATGTTTGAGTTTTTTTGATTGAATATCACTTGCACCACCGTAGGGATCTATTAAGTCGCCATCCGCGTTTTTAGCAATAGCGTTTACGGTCAAATCCCGGCGCGATAAATCCTCTTCAAGGCTAACGGTAGTGTCCGTATCAAATTCAAAGCCAGTATAGCCAGCACCCACTTTGCGTTCAGTGCGAGCTAGAGCATATTCCTCATGGGTTTTAGGGTGAAGAAAAACGGGAAACTCTTTTCCAACCTGGCGATAACCCAAAGACAGCATCTCGTCAGGAGATGCGCCCACAACCACGTAATCATTTTCTGTGTTTATATCGGCAATACCCAACAACGCATCTCGAACAGCGCCGCCCACCAGATATATTTCCATGATTATTTGTTGAGAATGTGAAGAGGTCTCTTATAATACACGAATGGATACTAAGAATAAATTAACCCCTGAGGCTTACCACATCACTCAGGAATGCGGCACCGAGCCGCCATTCACTGGTAAATATAACAGTCACTATGAAACGGGCGATTATCACTGTGTTTGTTGTGATTCTGTGCTGTTTGAGTCTGATACAAAATTTGATTCCGGCAGTGGCTGGCCAAGTTTTTATGAGCTTGCCAATAACAACTGCATTAGGCAGATTGAAGACGACTCTTTAGGTTATGTCAGAATCGAAGTTCGCTGCGGCGGGTGTGACGCACATCTGGGTCATGTTTTCCCGGACGGACCAGCCCCTACGGGGAAGCGCTACTGTATTAATTCTGCCGCACTTAATTTTTCCGAGAAAAAATGAAACCAATCGCAATCGCCCTCACTGGTGCCTCCGGCATGCCTTATACGCTCGCTCTTATTCGTGAGTTAGTGCGCACGGAAGAGGTGATTTACATCATGATTTCTCAAGCGGGTAGTACGGTTATTAGCATGGAAACAGACCTGCGTCTCGGCAGCAGCACCGCTGAAATTGAACAAAACCTATGCGATTACTTTGGCGCTAAAGAGGGTCAATTCCAAGTCTTTTCAAAAAACCAATGGACAGCGCCGGTTGCTTCTGGCTCCAACCCGCCTCGAGCAATGGTGGTGTGTCCTTGCACCATGAGCACCCTCGCTGCGATCGCCCATGGCCACGCCAACAATCTCATGCACCGCGCCGCCGATGTGGTTATCAAAGAAGGTAAAAAACTTATCTTAGTGCCTAGAGAAACTCCTTATTCGGCTATTCACCTAGAGAACATGCTCAAGCTTGCGCGCTTAGGTGTGTCGATTATTGATGCCAATCCTGCTTTTTATCAAAAGCCAAAATCGATCGATGATTTGGTTAATTTCGTTGTTGCAAGAATTCTCGATCATCTAGACATTGAGCACGATCTATTGCCACCTTGGCAAGCTGATTAAAATAAAATCACTGTCAATCCGAGAAATCCAAGAAAGATTGCAAAGCCTTTTTTGAGTTTTTTGCTATCGACGATATGCGTCACCTTTGCACCAAGTGGCGCAAATAACACACTGGCAACAACAATACTGAATAGCGCTTTCAAATTTACAAATCCCAGGTCGCCTGTGGCCGCTTCAACATCAATGCCCGCTATCATAAAACCAACACTGCCAGCAATGGCAATCGGCATGCCAACCGCCGCAGAAGTGGCAATAGCATTTTTTATAGCAAGATTGTTGTAAGTCAAAAATGGAGTCGTCATTGTGCCGCCACCAATACCCACAATCGCTGAAACTAGACCGATAATATAACCAACAATTATCCAAACCCAGCGCGCCAAATTGTCAGCATGTCCCGATGCGCTGACGCCAAACCACATAATGAGGGCAACACTAATTTCAAAACAAGCAAAGAAGATGCGCATGAAATCAAAGCTCATTTGTTTTGCGGCAAATGCACCGCAATAGGCACCGAGCAAAATAGTCGGTGTCAATTTAATAAAGTACCGCCAAATAATTGCACCGTGCCGATGATGCGCATAGACACTGGAAATCGAAGTGAAGACAATCGCCGCAAGAGCTGTACCGACAGCGGTATGCATTAACACCGATTGATCGACAGTCGGCGACAAAAGGTAGAGTAAGATCGGCACCATAATCAAGCCACCGCCAACCCCAAACAAGCCAGCAACAAAACCCGCAAAGGCACCCAGAAATAATAAAGGAATAATTTCAGCCATTAGTCAGCCTAGTTAACAATACTGTCATTATATAACCACACCTCGCTTTGGCAAGGTGTGTTGTTTAGGCGACGGACTTATTTTTCGAGGCAAATTCAAAAGCCTGATCGATTACTTCTTCAGACCAGCCCGTCAGGGATAAAGATGAACGTATCTTGCACTCTTGGCGTTATATGGAAAAAAGTTAATTTTGATTGAAGTCATCACACATTTCCACATGAATTAAAGTCGTTTAATTCACCATAATTATACGAAGAAAGTCAAAAAGACATTGTTATTGAGAGTCCAAATATTTTACTGAAAAGTCCAAATGGTAATAGTTGACACCCCTAAGCATGAGTCGAAAACATTGGGTATCATAGAAGCATGCGCATAACAACTAAATTAGGAAAATGGCGTTAACATCAAATATTTGGAAAATATTTACCATCATATTTTTTGCTCTAACTATGTTAAATCTTGTTGCTCACAATGTCTTCATTGAGCCAAATGTATTCACCGCCAAGAACTACATTTTTCATGTGATTACCAAGCCCTTGATAATGTGTTCAGCCTTATTTTTATTAATTAAATATTTAAGCCAAAAAGAGTATCAAAACTGGTTGCTGGTTGCATTTACTTATTCTTTGCTTGGCGATGTATTAATAATGGGCCAAGGTATTAACGATGTCTTTTTTGCCAGCGGAATGGCTGCATTCTTTGTCGCACATGTAAGCTATATTATTTATTTTCATCGCTCGGCGGGTGCTTGGTTTGGCCAAAATACAACAATACAAGCTTTGCAAGCAGGGGTAATCTTATACGCTATCGGCTTTTATATGTTGATGCTTCCAAGCCTGGGTGTGTTTTGGATTCCAGTTTTGGTGTACCAGACAATCATAGCGCTAATGGGTGTGGTGGCTCTGGGAAGGTATGGTCGCGTTAATTTTGAAGCATATATATATTCTGTTGTCAGCGCCTTTAGCCTCCTCTTGGCCAATAGTATTTTCGCCTACACCAAATTCTTACCCTCCCAGCAACTTGGCGATCTTAGCAGTAGTCTAATAACACTCTCATACTTTTTCGCTCAGTATATGATGTTAAAAGGGTTTATCGCCTTAAGAGCGCCGCAACCATCTGGAATATAATCCAATCTTTCTCTTGCGACCTAACTGTCAGGCAAGAAAATCTGCATTATCAGCCACTCAATAATTAGTGCCGGTTTGTCTTCGCCCTTTATTTCGATAATGACATCAAACTTAATAATGATTTGTCCAGGATTTTTCTCATAAACCTCAACAATCCTACTCAACGCTCGCACCTTACTACCCACTCTTACGGGCGAGACAAAGCGCACCCTATCAAAACCATAATAAACGCCATCTCTGTACCTTCAATTTTTATAGCAAAGTGTTCAGCAAAATACGGCAATAATGACAAACTCAGCAGACCATGGGCGATCGTACTGCCAAAAGGTGTTTTTTTGGCTTGTTCGGGATTTACGTGAATAAATTGACGATCTAAAGTGGCGTCAGCAAAACCATCTATTCGGCTCTGGTCAATCTCAAACCAAGGACTAGGCTCGCCTTGATAGCCAATAGCACTTTGAATATCTTCTTTAACAATTGTTTTCATCATTCATTTTGTTTTTTAGACTTAACCCTTAAGGTAAACAATACACCGGAACCAACAATCAAACAGGCTCCAATTATCGAGTTGAAGATAGGTTGCTCACCAAAAACGATCCAACCCAAAAGGATAGCAGCAGGTGTTTGAATATAGAGCATCACACCCACTTGAGCTACATAAGGTCGTGCTGACTGCAGGCCATGCCCAACCATCGCAATACCAATACAAGCAAATAAAGTGGTTAGTTGAATCCATAACAACTCCTCTAAATTGGGCAAACTCCGATCTATTGCTAGCCAAAATACCGCGCCAATCACTGCAATAAACGTCATCGCATAGAAGGTAAACCCTAGTGCAGTGGCATGGTGGCGATGAGCGGCGACGTAAGTATGCGCTGAGGCCTGCAAAACTGCAGAAGCGAGTCCAAGCAAAAGATAAGCACTGGCAGAGTTAAAACTTGGATCAATGATCAACCAAGAGCCTAAAAAACAAGCCGCAACAACAAAGTAGAGCGCTCGACTCATGCTCTCTTTGAGAAATATCACTGAAAAGATAATGGTGATAATTGGCGCCAATTGTTGCAACATAATTTGTTGAGAGTAGGGGTTGTGCTGAAAACCCTTAAATACAACAACAGCCATGGATGCAAATAAAAGAGAACGAATCAATAAAGTTTTAGGATGTTTTGGCTTGAGATGATGCTTGATACCGCCACTTACTCTTGCCAAAAACATTAACACAGCCATACCCGTTGGCATTCCAAAAAAGAACAAGGTGACCATACTCAACCCAGATACAGCTACTTTTTTAATAAACAAATCTGCCAGAGCCATTAAGAATGCGCCAACAGCGACGTATATAAAAGACTTTATTGGTGCATGAGAGGCGTTTGCCATAGGATTGAATATTAGTAATTGCGCAATTCGCGACGTAAAATTTTACCGACAGTGGACTTGGGCAATTCGTCAATAAATTCTACAAATTTTGGAACCTTATAAGCCGCTAAGTTATCATGGCAATATATTTTCACCTCGGATCCAGAAAGCCCATCTCTTGACTTCACTACAAAGGCTTTAACCGACTCACCGGTTTTTTCATTTGGCACACCAATCACCGCAACTTCAACAACACCCGATATTTCAGCAATGATATTTTCGATTTCGGTTGGATAAACGTTAAAGCCAGAGACAAGCACCATATCCTTAATGCGATCAACGATTTTGTAATAACCTTCTTTGGTTAGTATTGCCACATCGCCCGTTTTAAAGAAGTCGTCTTCGGTCATTACCTCGGCGTTAGCCTCTGGATTGCGCCAGTATCCCTTCATCACCTGCGGTCCTCGCGCCCATAGCTCACCTGGCTCGCCGTCCGCGACTTCATTGCCCGCAGGATCTCTGAGCGTGATTTCGGTTGATGGCATAGGCAGTCCGACAGTGTCAGTAAAATGTCTCACACCAAGCGGATTAAGAGTGAGGATAGGCGATGTTTCACTGAGCCCATAACCCTCTTTAATGTGCTGCCCTGTAAGCTCTAACCATTTATCTGAGACAACACGCTGAATGGCCGCACCACCGCCCCAAGCAGCCTTAAGATTATCAAAATCCAAATCAGCAAAACCCGGTGTGTGCAGTAGGCCGTTATAGAGGGTATTAACACCTGAAATCGCGCTAAACTTCCACTTTCCAAGCTCTGCAACAAAACCCGGCATATCTCTCGGGTTGGCAATCAATACATTCAAAGCGCCAAACTTGAAGTACGAGAAGAAATTCACCATTAAGGCGAAGATATGATAAAGCGGCAAAGCGGTAATGACAATCTCCTTACCCTCTTCGGTAATACCACTAGCAATAGAATCATACATCATAATGTTGGACACTAAATTGCCGTGTGAAAGAGCTGCACCCTTTGACAGGCCAGTCGTGCCACCGGTGTACTGTAAAAACAATAAATCAGATAAAGTAATTTTCGGCGCTGTAAAGCGAAAATTCGCACCCTCTACCAATACATCATTAAGGGTGATAGTATCTTTGAATCGGTCGTTCACTTCAGGCGAAGGTAATCTGGCATTGGTTGCATCGCCGAGATTGGCAATAACCACATTCTTTATTGACGTTTGATCAATCATCTCCGCCAATGTGTCGGTGACACCGCCGTAAATAATAATCGTGTCTGTATCCGCATCATTCAGTTGGTGGGTTAGCTCACGTGGCGTATACAGTGGATTCACATTCACCTGCACCAAGCCAGCTCTTAAAATACCTAGCATTACCACCGGAAACGCCATAATATTCGGCGACATCAAAGCAACACGATCGCCTTTTTTAAGCCCTAACTGAGACTGAAGATAAGCAGCGAAGTAACCTGATTTTCGTTCAATTTCTGCATAAGTCAACACTTGGCCAAAACTTGAAAAAGCCGGGCGATCTGCAAATTTAGTAAACGATTGCTCAATCAAATCGACGATAGAGCTGTAAGTCGATTCATCGATGGTTTTTGCAAACGATTGTGGCTGATTGTCTAAAAAATGATGTGCTGTACTCATTAACTCTCTCCAGTTATTTGGATTATTGTTTGGTTATTTTGAACGGGCGCAATTGACGGCGACTGACGAGCTCCAGCTGGTCACCAAAGTGTTTGCTGTCCGGGTGGCTTGATTGACCGTACGAAACGAGCGAGCCGCCTTCTGCGCCCCCAGGTGTGAACTGCACCACCATCACAAAGGTTTCTCCACCTTCATTCTCAATACGATTGGCAGGCAATGCGCCACCTTTAATAAATGGCCTTAGAGTCGGCTTAAGAGGAATAGCAGAGATGATACCCATTGGGTCACCTGGGCCACCAACCGCTGGAAAACTGTACTTTCCATGACTCATGGTCAATGCATCTCCCCAAGCAACATCCAGCCCATACCCCTCGTCTGCAACAATGCCAGCTGCTTTTTCAAGTGTTGCTATAGCATGCGCCATATCGGCAATCTTTCCTGGTTTTTGTAGCGAGTCCATATAGCATTTTGGATCAGCTGCAAGGGCTTGGTCGTAACTATCAGAAAATAAAGGCGATGCGTTAGGATCAACAATGCCTAAATTTAACAGCCAATGTAAAAATAAGTATGCGCCTTTACTGTTAGGATTGGTATGAAAATCCCATGATGCTAATACTTTTTTGCAAGCCTGTAACGCATGAGAGTGGCTTTTATTAATAGCGCTACACAACTTCGGCACCACTCTAAGCGCCAACTCTACTCGTGTGGAAAATTTTGCAGTAGTAAAGGATTCCAAGTCAAATTGCTCTTGCTCCGTGAGCAAATGAGAGAAGCTCTGACCACGAATATTACTAAACACCGGGCAAAGCCAATCAGGAAAATCTTTTGGCTCAAATGGAGAAGGCAGTGTTGTGAAATGTGGCGAATCATTACAATTTTGCAGCCAGCCAGAATCGGGGTCTTTACATTTGAATAGTTGATTGTAACCGACTTGCCCCTGCGGGATATTATTCGAACGATGGCCATCCAATACCCGCCACCAATCAGCCCAGGAACCCTTCCCTCGTTCAGGTGCTAGCGTATGCCAACTAAAATGAATGTGACCACTCTGATCTTGTGAATCCCTGCCAGCATAAATCGTATTAAATAACGGTAGTTGATGATGTTTCAAAGCAACTTGAAAATCAGCCAAACTTTGAGCTCGCATCATATCCAGCAGCTGCCGTAAAAGACAAACATTGTCTCTACTAGCCACATTGATTAGTAATAATTTTTCATCTCTAGTAGCAATTACATGAGCGTTATGGGTGCTTGAATAAGCGACCATATGTTGATGAACTTCTTGACCGCCATTTTCTGTACGTACTTTAATTTCTTCGCCATTCAAGCCAAGATTCTGCTTTACGCCATCAAGTTCAAACTGGCCATTATCGGCGCTCAATTCGTAAAAAGTAATACCGCTTTGGGTGTTTACAGTACCGCCATAACCCAAATGCCCATTACAACCCATCATTGGCATAGGCCAACCCAGCATGGCAGCACCCTGAAAACAAAAACCACTACCGTCTGTGAGCTCAAGACGAGCTTCGCTAAATGTATTCAAATCCACATCCCACTGTGTATGTGGATTAATCGCCAACATAGGATGGCCTTCTTTACTTTTACTCGAGCCAATGGCGCAAGCATTTGAGCCGGCACTGGCAAAGTCCTGCCAACTGGGCAATGTCGCACCCTCGCCTTGCATCCAAGTTGTGATCGTAGGTAAGCGAAGCATCATCTGAAAGCCTATTAAAATATTCAAGGTATGGCCGAGAACAGCTTGCGGGGTTATTACTACATCTCTCAAACGAGAATCAAAACGCGCCGAATATTCCTCGCGGCACTCGTTTATACCTGCTGCAAAAGCTTCTAGACCAGCTTTAATCTCATCATCTTGTGCCGCCCAAGCCTCATCTGCCAATTGTGGAATTTGCAGACTACGGACCAGTACATCGGATTGCAGAAAATCAACACCGTTAGGTTGCTTGGTAAGATTGCTTGCAGTAGAGCCAGAATGTGCGCCAACGTACTCAGCGCTTCGCCCTTGACCTCTTAAGTAAGCCAGTAACAATAAGTTTGGATTTAAAAATGCTTGCGAAAACCCCCACCCTTGACACAAACCCGACATCCTGCTCGAGCGAATGGTTGGCATGCCCCACTCATCCCATTGCAATTGATAATGCTGGGTTGTGCGTGGCTGACATTCTGACATTGTTTATTCTTTTCTAGTTTTCGAAATCTGCATAATCAGGCACAGGATGCACCTGCAAGACGCCCATCGCTGCCCGATAGAGCATGCTGATTAATACCTTTTCATCTATGTGTTTAATACTAACCCTATGAGACGCCCTATTGGCCAACCAGCCCCCCATCAACTGTGTGGCTTGACGTACTGCTCGTTCATAATTTGGCGCTTTTACTTCGCTGGAAAAAGGACGTCCCCACTCAATAATTGCGATTGATAGCTCTTGGGATAAGTCTTGTAATTGATTCCAAACCTGTGGATTACCAATAGATACTTCATTAATCGCCCGATAAAACCCCTCGTTCATTTCAACCAATTCAACGTTGCGACAAACAGCGTGATAAATGATTTCGCCGAAATTGGCAGGTGTGCTTTTTGTCGTCTCGGCAATGGCCGTCCTACATTTATCTACGTACTGATCCAATATGTAATCAAATAAAGCTTCTTTGTTTTTGAAACGGAAATAAAAACTGCCTGTCGAAGACCCCGACAACTTAACAATATCACCCACTCTAGCACCTGCATAGCCTTTCTCAGAAAAAATAATAAGCGCCGAGTCGATTATCTTTCGCTCAGCTTCATAACCTCGTTGTTGTTTTGGTGTCTTTCTTTTCTCTGTCATAATATATTTTTTAAAATAGAACTAGACTTTCAGTTCTAGTTAGTTTAAACTAAAAACAAGACAAATGTCAAGATAATAAAAAATAATCGCTCTAAAAATGAATTGTGTAAGACGACATTGATTGCTAACCAATAAAGGCTTGAACTATGACTCAAAATCTATGGAAATTATCGGCAACTGAAACGGCCTGCCGAATTAAAGAAGGCAATATAAGCTGCGAAGCGGTAATGACCTCTCATCTTGATCGGCTAAATCAAACGAAAATTCTTAATGCAGTCACCACGCGCTTCGATGAAAGAGCCCTAGAAGATGCACGAAATGCCGACAAAGCCCTTAAGTCAGGTAAAGATATTGGGCCATTACATGGCGTACCTATTACCATTAAAGAGAATACCGACCAATTGAGTCGAGCAACAAGTCATGGTGTATTGGATTTTGAAGACAGAATTTCCGGAGAAGACTCTCCATTGGTCAAAAAACTACTCAACGCGGGAGCCATCCCCTTGGGGCGCACGAATTCTCCTGAATTTGCTTGGCGATTTCATACCGAAAATGAACTTTTTGGTGCTACATTGAATCCGTGGAATGCTGAACTTTCCCCTGGTGGCTCGAGTGGTGGTGCAGCCAGTTCTGTTGCTGTTGGTGTTGGCTGTATTGCACAAGGCAATGACTTAGGGGGCTCTATACGCGGCCCATCTTATTGCTGTGGCATCACCGGCATCAAGCCAACACAAGGACGAGTCGCTTTTTACAACGATACTAGTATGACTGAGCGCCCAATTACTATTCAATTGGCATCCGTTCAAGGTCCATTAGCCCGTAATGTGGCTGATGCTAAATTAGCCTATGAAGTCATGCTTGGACATTCAAGCCTTGATACTTGGTCGCTTCCAAACTTTACCATTGAGCGCCCTGAAATTAAAAAAATAGCATTGGTTAAAGACCCTATTTGTCTTGGCATACACCCCGCCGTAAGTGAGGCATTAGACGCTGCAGCTGGTGCATTTACAAAAGCGGGTTATCAAGTAGAAATTGCTACACCACCCAGCCTAAAAGAAATTAATGAGACTTATATGCGCTTAATGTTCACTGAAATGCACCTTGTAAAAGAAGCAATCGTAAATAAATTCGGCTCGGGGCAAATTAAAAGAGTTCTCAATCATTACATGCAAATCGGAAAACCTTTCGATCTTGCCGGCTATGCAGGAGCTCTTTCACGACGCTCACACTTTCATCGAGAATGGGATCAATTCCAATTGGAATACCCTATCATTCTGACGCCCATGTTAACCACACCACCTTATCGAGCCGGTCAAGACATGGAATCTGTTGAAGCCATGGAAGAAATGATTGACGCCGCTTGCTGTATGGCAGCGATGAACTACCTGGACTTGCCAGCGATGAGCGTACCAACCAACGTACGGGAATTAAATATCCCAATCGGCGTGCAAGTCATTGGTCCACGATACGGAGAAGATTGTTGCTTTGAAGCCGCTCAAGTACTTGAGGATGCTTTTGGCTGTCCAAGCGACGAACTAATCAACTCAATCTAATAATCATACTCATGGTTACCCCTTATACCCAGCAGGGGGCTTCCATATTTACAATAAATCTTCTTGAGCTTAGTTAAGGTTTTTCAACTCTCTTCTTAAGACTTTACCCACATTGGTTTTTGGCAGCTCCTCAATAAATTCAACGTGTTTAGGTACTTTGTAGGCGGTGAGTTTTTCACGGCAGAATGTAATTAACTCTTCTGCTGTCAAACTTTGCCCTTCGTAAAGCACAGCAAATACCTTGACGGCCTCTTCAGATTTTTCATTTTCTACACCAATACAGCCGCATTCCATCACCGCGGGGTGTTCAGCGACCACGGCCTCCACTTCATTCGGATAGACATTAAAACCGGAGACAATAATCATGTCTTTTTTACGATCAACGATAAAAATATTGCCCGATTCATCTATTGTGGCAATATCACCCGTTTTAAACCAACCGTTTTCATCGACACCGGAGTCTTTAGTTTTCCAATAACCCTGCATCACTTGTGGGCCGCGAACGCATAATTCTCCCGCTTCGCCAGTTGATAGCAATTGATCATTATCATCTCGAATTTCCACTTCGGTAAAGAGTGCAGATTTTCCGATACTACCAGAAAAAGTTGATTCTTCATAACTCACCGCACTCACTAAGGGAGAGGTTTCAGTCAAACCATAAGCTTGCATCATGACTGATTTAGTAACACTTTGCCATTTTTCAGCCGTTGAGGGTAATGCGGCCATTCCACCGGCTAACGCGGTAACGAGATTACTAAAATCCAATTTTTTAAAATCTTCGTTGTTTAATAACGACTCAAAAAGAGTATTAACAGCGGAAATGAAATGAAACTTATTTTTTTGCAATATTGAAACAAAGGTTTTAAGGTCCCTTGGATTGGTTATTAAGACGTTCTTTGCGCCATAATAAAACAAATAGAAATTATGGGCAGTTAGAGCGAAGATATGATAAAGCGGTAAAGGACAAATCCCTATTTTCTGTTCATTGTCAACAATCTCCATCAACTTTGGATCACAGGCGTAACAACACTGAGCAACGTTAGCCATAATATTTCGATGGGTTAATACCGCCCCTTTAGAAACACCTGTTGTACCACCGGTGTATTGCAAGAATGCCATATGTTCAATAGGTAAATCAATATCAGTAAAAGCGTCTTTTGAGCCCTCTTGTATCACTCCGCTAAACGCAAGCGTGTTTGCAAGGCTAAACTTTGGCACCAGCTTTTTAATTCTTTTTGCAACAAAATTAATAATTTTGCCTTTAAAGCCAAGCAGGTCACCAATAGTAGTAAGGACAACTTTATCAACACTTGCAAGGTCGGCACTTGCGGCCACATGACCCGCACCCTCCCAACACAGAAGTATGCGAGCTCCCGAATCTTTTAGTACGTGCTCTAACTCACGCTTGGTATAAAGAGGGTTGATATTAACAACGGTCATTCCCGCTTTCAGAGCGCCATAGACAATGACCGGATAAGCCATCATATTTGGCATCATCACAGCAACCTTGTCACCCACATTGGCATTTTTAGAAAACCATGAAGCAAGGTGATTAGCTCGATCGGAAAGCTGCGAATAACTCATCCCAACATCGTAACTTTCAAAGGCAATGCCATCTTTATGACGCCGACACGCAGTATTAAAAAAATCAACTAAATTGCTATTATTTTGAAAAATTTCTGTTTCTTCAAGACTTTGTGGCACTTGATTACTCATATACTCTCCTAGACTATATTTTAATTATGATCCTTCTTTAAGTTTATCCTCGAACATTTCTTTATAGCGATTGTACACCTCTCCATCCTCTCGATAAGCATAACAAGAATTAACAAATTTTTCTTTGATATAAGTCAAGTTTTCA
>DUCF01000052.1:0-34383 GCA_012959965.1 Candidatus Thioglobus sp.
CGTATTCTTTTGTATACGGGCCGTACTCACAAAATTGGTGAAGTGCATGACGGTGGTGCAACCATGGACTGGATGGAACAAGAGCAAGAGCGCGGTATTACTATTACCTCAGCGGCTACAACTTGTTTCTGGAAAGGTATGGATGAGCAATTTGAAGATCATCGTATCAACATTATTGACACACCGGGACACGTTGACTTTACTATTGAAGTAGAGCGCTCACTGAAAGTATTAGACGGCGCTTGTGCAGTATTTTGTGCAGTTGGTGGCGTTGAGCCTCAGTCTGAAACAGTGTGGAGACAAGCAAACAAATACAACGTTCCAAGAATTGGTTTCGTAAATAAGATGGATCGTGCTGGTGCGGATTTCTTGCGTGTTTGTGAGCAAGTTAAGATTCGTCTAGGCGCTAACCCAGTGCCAATGCAAATCGCAATTGGCGCAGAAGAGGGTTTTGAAGGTGTTGTCGATCTTATTCGCATGAAAGCAATCTTCTGGAACGAAGAAGATCAAGGCGCAACTTACGAAGTTAGGGACATTCCTGCAGATTTGCAAGACCTTGCTGACGAGAAGCGTGAGTTTATGGTTGAGTCTGCCGCAGAAGCAAATGATGAATTAATGGAAAAATACCTTGAAGAGGGTACTTTAACAGACGATGAAATCAAAGCAGGCATTCGCACGCAAACAATTGGTAATCAAATCATTCCAATGTTCTGTGGTTCAGCCTTTAAGAACAAAGGTGTGCAAGCAGTACTAGACGCTATGGTTATGTACATGCCGTCACCACTGGATGTTGAGCCTATCACGGGTATTCTAGATGACGCCGCCGAAACTGTGGCGCCAAGAAATCCTACTGATGAAGAGCCGTTTGCAGCACTTGCATTTAAGATTGCAACCGACCCGTTTGTGGGCAACTTGACATTCTTTAGAGTTTACTCAGGTGTGTTGAAATCAGGCGACTTCGTCTTTAACTCATCAAAAGGCAAAAAAGAACGTATTGGTCGTATTGTGCAAATGCACTCAAACGACCGTGAAGAAATTAAAGAAGTGCGCGCTGGCGATATCGCTGCTGCGATTGGCCTTAAAGACGTTATCACTGGTGATACATTGTGTGACCTTAAAGAGAAGATCATTCTTGAAAGAATGGAATTCCCTGAGCCGGTTATTGCCGTTGCAGTTGAGCCAAAGACTAAAGTAGACCAAGAAAAAATGGGTATTGCATTAGGTAAATTGGCGCACGAAGATCCATCATTCAGAGTGTCAACTGATGAAGAGTCAGGCCAGACAATTATTGCTGGTATGGGCGAGCTTCACCTTGACATTATTGTTGATCGTATGAAACGTGAATTTGACGTTGAATGTGATGTTGGTAATCCACAAGTGGCCTACCGTGAGTCTATTACAACTGCTATTGAACATCAACACAAGTTTGCTAAGCAATCGGGTGGTCGTGGTCAATACGGTCATGTTTACTTAAGAATCGAGCCGCAAGAGCCTGGTGCAGGTTACGAATTTTTTGACGAAATTAAAGGTGGTGTTATTCCCAAGGAATACATCCCTGCCATTGACAAAGGTATTCAAGAGCAAATGAAAAACGGTGTTATCGCTGGCTTCCCGCTAGTTGATATGAGAGTTACTGTTTATGATGGCTCTTACCATGATGTTGACTCGAATGAAATGGCGTTTAAGATTGCTGCTTCAATGTGTGTTCGTGAAGGCGTTAAATTGGCCAACCCACAGTTGCTTGAGCCAATGATGAATGTTGAAATCTCAACACCTGAAGATTACATGGGTGACGTGATGGGTGACATTAATCGTCGTCGTGGTATTGTTGGTGCGATGGAAGATACACCAGCCGGTAAGCAAGTTAAGGCGGAAGTGCCACTTGCAGAGATGTTTGGTTACGCGACAGATCTACGCTCAATGACACAAGGTCGTGCGAGCTACTCAATGGAATTTGGCAAGTATGCTGCAGCACCAAGAAACGTTGCTGATGCTGTTGTTGAAAAATTAAATAAATAAGGGGTTTAAGATGTCAAAAGAAAAATTCGAAAGAACCAAACCGCATGTTAATGTGGGCACAATCGGTCACGTTGACCACGGTAAAACAACGTTAACTGCAGCAATCACTAAAGTGATGGCTGAACTTAACGGCAGTGAAGCAACAGATTTTGCTGATATTGATAAGGCTCCTGAAGAAAGAGAACGTGGTATTACGATCTCAACAGCACACGTAGAATACGAATCAGAAGCTCGTCACTACGCACACGTTGACTGTCCAGGACACGCCGACTACGTTAAGAACATGATTACTGGTGCAGCCCAAATGGACGGCGCTATCATCGTTATTGCTGCAACAGACGGCCCAATGGCGCAAACACGTGAGCACATTCTTTTATCTAAGCAAGTAGGTGTACCTTACATCGTTGTTTACATGAACAAAGCTGACATGGTTGACGACGAAGAACTTATCGAACTAGTTGAAATGGAAATCCGTGAACTTCTAGACGAATACGGCTTCCCAGGTGATGACACTCCAGTTATCCTAGGTTCTGCTCTTAAAGCATTAGAAGGTGATACTTCTGAAATCGGTGTTCCTTCAGTGATTAAGCTAGTTGAGGCATTGGATACATATATCCCAACGCCTAAGCGTGATACAGATAAGACATTCCTTATGCCAATTGAGGACGTGTTCTCAATCTCTGGTCGTGGTACTGTTGTTACAGGCCGTATCGAAGCAGGTATTGTAAACGTTGGTGATAATCTAGAAATCGTTGGTATTAAAGATACACAAACGACAACTTGTACAGGTGTTGAGATGTTCCGTAAGTTACTAGACTCTGGTGAGGCTGGTGACAACGTTGGTGTACTACTTCGTGGTACCAAGCGTGAGGACGTTGAGCGTGGTCAAGTATTGGCTAAGCCAGGTTCTATCAACCCACACACAAAATTTGAAGCTGAAGTCTATATCTTGAGTAAAGATGAAGGCGGACGTCATACACCATTCTTTAACAACTACCGTCCACAGTTCTACTTCAGAACAACAGACGTAACAGGCGCTTGTGAGCTTCCTGCAGGTGTTGAGATGGTTATGCCAGGCGACAACGTTAAGATGGCTGTAGAGCTACTTGCGCCGATCGCTATGGAAGAGGGTTTGAGATTCGCAATCAGAGAAGGCGGCCGTACAGTAGGTGCGGGTGTGGTATCGAAGATTACGGGTTAATTAGTTTTAACGAGCCAGCCTCGGCTTATACTGAGGCTGATTTATGATGATTTTAGGCAAGTGGCTCAATTGGTAGAGTGGCGGTCTCCAAAACCGTTGGTTGGGGGTTCGAGTCCCTCCTTGCCTGCCAAATTTAAAGGATAGATGTGGCTAAGAACGCAGACAATCAAAAACAAGGCTTAGGTCAATTGAATGGTGCTTTATCGCTTGCTATATTAATAGCATCGATTGCGCTGTTTTATTTGGACTTCTGGCAGTTAACCACGTTATTTAAAGTGCTTATCTTGCTTGCTGGCGTTGTGGTAGCGGCATTTGTATTTACTCAGTCTTCGCAGGGCGAAAGATTTATTCACTTTGCTAAAGAGACAAGAATTGAATTACGAAAGGTTGTTTGGCCAACTCGTGAAGAAACGCTTAAGACGACAGGCATGATCATGGTTGCGGTTGTAATCGTAGCTATTTTCTTGTGGATTGTTGATGCATTCTTTACTTGGGGTGTTAGTTCAGTCTCATCGTTAAACATTTTTTAAGCTAAGGAATCTTATGTCTAAGAAGTGGTTTGTAATACACGCAAGAAGCGGCTATGAAGCGAAAGTTAAAAAGTCGATTGAAGATGCTATCGATCTTGCTATTAAAGAAAAACAGCTAGAAGAAGGCCTTATTGGTGAAATCATGATCCCTACTGAGCAAGTGGTTGAGCTTAAGGGTGGAATGAAGAAGGAAACAGAGCGCAAGTTCTTTCCTGGCTACATGTTGGTTAACATGGAGTTAACAGAGCCAACTTGGTTGTTGATAAAAAATACCAATAACGTCATGGGTTTTATTGGTGGCTCGTCTGGAAAGCCATCGCCTATCACTCAAAGAGAGGTAGATAGAATTCTTGCACGCGTTCAAGAGGGTGCAGATAAGCCGAAACCTAAAGTGGCGTTTCAACCCGGCGAAGAAGTGCTGGTTATTGACGGTCCATTTAATGAATTTAACGGCATCGTTGAAAGTGTCGATTATGAAAAGAGCTTGCTGAAAGTTGAAGTGCTGATTTTCGGACGTACAACGGCAGTTGAGCTGGAGTTTTCTCAAGTCGAGAAAACATAACACAACCTTCGGGTTATAAACTAACGGGGAGCTTAACGGCGCTTGCACCCATAGGAGAAGAAAAATGGCAAAGAAAATTGAGTCGTATATTAAGTTGCAGGTACCTGCAGCTGAAGCGAATCCGTCACCACCGGTTGGTCCAGCATTGGGTCAGCATGGTGTTAATATTATGGAATTCTGTAAAGCGTTTAATGCGAAAACTCAGGACCTTGATAAAGGCATGGCTGTGCCAGTTATTATCACTGTGTATAACGACCGTAGCTTTACGTTTATTACGAAAACACCACCAGCAGCCGTTTTGCTTCGCAAAGTAACGGGTATTGCTAAAGGTAGTGGTGAGCCGCACATCAATAAAGTGGGTACGGTAACACGTGCGCAACTTGAGGAAGTGGCAAACATTAAAATGAAAGATTTAAATGCTAATGACATCGATGCAGCTGTGCAAATTATTGCTGGCACTGCTCGTTCGATGGGCCTAGTGGTGGAGGGTTAATCATGGCTAATGTAACTAAAAAACAGAAAGACAATCAAGCGAAAATTAATGTCGGTGTACGTTACACAATGGCTGACGCTCTTAACTTAGTAAAAGAGTGTGCTTCGGCAAAGTTTGACGAGTCTGTTGATGTAAGTATCAATCTTGGTATTGACGCTAAAAAATCAGACCAAAACGTTCGTGGTGCTGTGACACTGCCAAACGGTACTGGAAAAACGGTTCGCGTTGCGGTATTCACCCAGGGTGAAAACGCACAAAAAGCGACTGACGCAGGTGCTGACGTTGTTGGTATGGAAGACTTAATGAAGTCAATGCAAGACGGCGATTTAAACTATGACGTTGTTATTGCATCACCAGATGCAATGGGTGTTGTTGGTCGACTGGGTCAATTATTGGGTCCACGTGGCCTAATGCCTAACCCTAAAGTGGGTACAGTGACACAGGACGTTGCCACTGCTGTTAACAACGCAAAAGCCGGCCAAGTTCGTTACCGTGCTGATAAAGCGGGTATTGTTCACGGTTGTGTGGGTAAGGCCTCTTTCGATCCAAAAGCTTTGGAAGAAAATATTCAAGCCTTATTGGATGCGCTTAAAAAATCTAAGCCAAGTTCAGCAAAAGGTGTTTATTTCCAAAAGATGAATGTTTCTTCAACAATGGGTCCAGGCCTATCCGTTGATTTATCAAGCGTCGATATTTAATGATTTATCAGTGATTAATTTAGGTTGATCACTAAAAGAATTCTTTGGGCGACAAGGCAACTTGTTTAGCCTCAAAGACCATAGGTGCGATGATTTTTTCGGAATTTGTTGCTTAATAAATTGATCCTTCAATTTGCCTATGTAGAGGGTATGCGAATACCTTGTGGCGAAAGTTATTTTATATAGCTTTCTTTTTATAATTGTTCAGGAGAGACTATGGCTCTAAATCTTGAAGCAAAAAAGGCAGTTGTCGAACAGGTAAAAGCAGTAGCATCTACTGCAATTTCTGTTGGCGCAGCCGAGTATCGCGGATTGAATGTTGGACAAATGACTGACTTGCGTTCTGCTGCAATAGATGCGAATGTATCTTTGCGTGTTGTAAAAAACACACTTGCAAAAAGAGCGCTAGCGGAAACTGGTTGTGAGTGTATCACACCGGTATTAAGCGGTCCTGTTATCTTAGGTTTTTCGCAAGAAGACCCTGGTGCAGTAGCCCGTGTTTTCCGTGCATTCATGAAAGATAATGATGCGTTAGTTGTTAAGGGTTTGGGAGTTTCAGGCGAATTTGTTGACGCAGATCAGCTGAAACGTATCGCAGACTTACCAACGAAAGATCAAGCAATTAGTATGGTTATGGCGTTAATGCTCGCTCCAACTGAGAAGTTAGTAAGAACTTTGAATGAAGTTCCTACCAAGCTAACTCGTGTTGTCGCAGCTGTTCGTGACCAAAAACAATAATTAAATAATATAAAGAGGAGTAAATATCATGGCATTATCAAATGACGATATTTTAAATGCAATTGCAGATATGTCTGTAATGGATGTTGTTGAACTTGTTTCAGCAATGGAAGAAAAATTTGGTGTTTCAGCAGCAGCAGTTGCAGCAGCACCAGCGGCAGCAGCAGATGCAGGCGCAGCAGTTGAAGAGCAAACTGAGTTTGACGTTATTCTAACGAACTTCGGCGAGAAGAAAGTTGCTGTAATTAAAGCTGTTCGTAGCATCACTGGTTTAGGTCTTAAAGAAGCAAAAGATTTAGTTGAAAGTGCACCAGCACCAATTAAAGAAGCTGCAGAAAAAGGCGAAGCAGAAGAGTTAAAAAAGCAGCTTGAAGAAGCCGGCGCTAGCGTAGAAATTAAGTAATTTTTTCAACGCTAATAACCAAAATCCCCACCAGGGGATTTTGGTGTTTTTATTCAGAAGAAATTCTGAATCACAATTTATCGATTAATACGGGGTATTCATGACTTATTCGTTCACTGAGAAAAAGCGCATTAGAAATAATTTTGGTACTAGGAAATCGGTTCTGACAGAGCCAGATTTGTTGTCCATTCAGATTAACTCATTTAATACTTTTATTCAAGCAGGGGCAACTGAAAAGAAAGATGTTGGCCTTCATTCAGTTTTTCAATCGGTATTCCCTATTACAGCACTGAATGGTTATGCTGAAATCGAATATGTAGATTACGAGCTTCAAGAGCCTAAATACAGTGTCAAAGAATGCAAGCTTCGTGGTGTTACTTATGCGGCAACCATGCGTGTTAAGCTTAACCTTGCGCTATATGATAAAAATGGCTCAACGTTAAAGAAAAAACGTCGTGTTAAACAAGTTATTGAAGAGGATGTCTATTTAGGACAACTTCCTTTAATGACGGACACCGGCACTTTTGTTATTAATGGTACAGAGCGTGTTGTGGTTTCTCAGCTTCACCGTTCTCCAGGTGTTATTTTTGAACACGATAAAGGTAAAACACACTCATCGGGTAAGATATTATTCTCTTCTCGTATCATTCCTTACCGTGGCTCATGGTTAGATTTCGAATTCGACCACCACGAGCATTTATACGTTCGAATTGATCGTCGTAGAAAGCTTCCGGTCACAACATTGCTACGTGCAATGGGCTTAAATTCAGAAGCCATCCTAGATACTTTCTTTGATCATGTCGTGGTTAAAATGAAAGCCAAGTCGTGTGATTTAGTTATCGACCCTTCACGTCTTCGTGGTGTTATTGCTGAGTTTGATATTAAAGCAGGCAAAGACTTAATCGTTGAGAAAGGTCGTCGTATTACTGCGAAACACACAAAATTATTAGAAAAAGCAGGCGTTAAAGTAATCAACGCACCGCTTGAATACCTTTTGGACAAGGTTCTCGCTATCGACATTATCGATACGGATACCGGCGAAATTCTTCTTCCTGCAAACACTTTATTAACCGAAGAATCGTTAGAAGTGTTGAGCGAAACAAAGGTTAAGAAAATCGACATTCTCTACATCAATGATGCTGAGAATGGTACCTACATTTCAGACACTTTGCGCCTTGATGAGCTGCAAACTGAAATCCAAGCACGTATGTCGATTTACCATGTGATGCGTCCTGGTGAGCCAGCTACAGAAGATGCGGTGAATACACTGTTCTCAAACTTATTCTTTAGCCCGGATCGTTACGACTTATCGCGTGTTGGCCGTATGAAGCTTAACCGCCGCTTGGGTATTGACTCTGAAACTGGCGAGCATGTATTGACCCACGATGACATTGTTAACGTTATCAAGCAGTTGGTTGATATCAAGAATGGCCATGACGTTGTTGACGATGTTGATACGCTAGCAAACAGACGTGTTAGAGCGATTGGTGAAATGATTGAGAATCAATTTAGAATTGGTCTTGTTCGTGTTGAAAAAGCCGTTAAAGAAGGTCTAAACCTAGCTGAAACGGACGAATTGACGCCACAAGATTTGATTAACTCTAAGCCAGTATCTGCGGCAGTTAGAGAATTCTTTGGCTCTTCGCAGTTGTCTCAGTTTATGGATCAGGTGAATCCACTATCAGGTGTGACTCATAAGCGTCGTATTTCGGCCTTAGGTCCCGGTGGTTTGACTCGTGAACGTGCTGGTTTTGAAGTTCGTGACGTGCATCCTTCACACTACGGTCGTCTATGTCCAATTGAAACGCCAGAAGGCCCAAACATTGGTTTGATCAATACGCTTGCCGTTTACGCGAAAACCAATGAATACGGCTTCCTAGAAACGCCTTATCAAGTAGTTAAGAGCGGCCTGGTAACGGAAGAAATTATTTATGTATCGGCGATTGATGAGATCAGTCATACAATTGCACAAGCAAATGCCACAGTTGACGCAAAAGGTCATCTAGAGGATGACTTGGTTGCAGCTCGCCACAAAAATGAATTTGTTTTGGTTACAAAAGATGAAATCACATTGATTGATATCGATTCCAAGCAAATTGCCTCGGTGGCAGCATCACTTATTCCATTCTTGGAGCATGACGATGCTAACCGAGCTTTGATGGGCTCAAACATGCAACGTCAAGCCGTACCAGTACTTCGAGCTGAAAAGCCATTAGTTGGTACAGGTATTGAGCGTGTTGTTGCAACGGACTCTAGAGTTTGTGTAACGGCAGAGCACAGCGGAGTTGTTGAGGCTGTTGATGCCTCAAGAATTGTTATTCGTGTTGATGCAAAACAAGCAAAAGCAGGTGAGTTGGGTGTTGATATTTACAGCCTAACAAAATATGCTCGTTCTAACCAAAACACATGTATTAATCAAAAACCATTGGTACAGCCCGGCGATAAGATTGTTGCTGGTGACGTTTTGGCAGACGGCCCTTCAACAGACCTAGGTGAATTAGCTCTTGGTCAAAACATGATGATTGCCTTCATGCCGTGGAACGGTTACAACTTTGAGGACTCGATTCTAATTTCAGAACGCGTTGTTCAAGAAGATCGTTACACGTCGATTCATATTGAAGAATTAACAGCCTATGCTCGTGATACTAAGTTGGGTTCTGAGGAGATTACGGCGGACATTCCGAATGTTAGCGAATCTGCTTTGGCTAAACTTGATGAAGTTGGTATTGTCTATGTAGGTGCACGCGTTAAAGGCGGCGACATTTTGGTTGGCAAGGTAACGCCTAAGAGCGAAACAGCCCTATCTCCGGAAGAAAAATTACTACGCGCTATCTTTGGTGAAAAAGCCAATAATGTTAAAGACACCTCACTTCGTGTTGGTGCTTCTAAATCTGGTGTGGTGATTGACGTACAAATCTTTACCCGTGATCGTGTTGAAAAAGACGCACGTGCCATCGAGATTGACGAAAATCGTTTAGAAAAAATTAAAAAAGATATTGATGATGAGTTTGGCATTATTGACGGCGATATTTTCCGTCGAGCTCGCGCTAAGCTTTCTGGCAATATCGTTACTAAAGGTGCAGGCGATGTTAAATTGGGCGATAAATTATCGGCCAAGTCACTTAAAACGCTTGACAACGCAGAAGTTGCAAAACTGAAGGTTGAAGACGCTGATGTGAACAAAGAAGTAGCAACATTGGTTAAGCAGGCGAAAGCAAAACAAGAAGAGTTTGATGAGTTCTTAAAAGCAGAACACGCTAAAATTTTAGAAGGCGCTGAATTACCACCGGGCGTTTTGAAGATGGTTAAGGTTTATGTGGCAACACGTAAAACACTTCAAGTTGGTGATAAGATGGCGGGTCGTCACGGTAACAAAGGTGTTATTTCACGCGTATCGCCAGTTGAAGACATGCCTCATCTAGAAGACGGCACACCAGTAGACGTGGTACTTAACCCGTTAGGTGTGCCATCGCGTATGAACGTTGGACAAGTGCTTGAAGTTCACTTGGGTTGGGCTGCAAAAGGCCTTGGCCACAAGATTGGCGCAATGCTTGATCAGCATCAAAAAGACACGGTTAAAGAAGTTCGTGGCCTACTTGATAAGATTTATAACAGTTACGGTAAAAAAGAAGATCTTGATTCATTCTCGGACGATGAAATCCTAGAATTGGCGCACAATCTTCGTACCGGTGTACCAATGGCAACGCCAGTTTTTGACGGTATCGCGGAAGCAGATATTAAGTCATTACTAACGATGGCAGGTCTTCCTGAGTCGGGTCAAATTCAGTTATATGATGGCCGCACAGGTGATGCTTTTGATCGTCATGTAACGGTTGGCTATATGCACATGCTGAAGCTAAATCACTTAGTAGACGATAAGATGCATGCTCGTTCTACTGGCCCTTACTCGCTAGTAACGCAACAACCACTTAGTGGTAAAGCGCAATTTGGTGGACAGAGATTTGGTGAGATGGAAGTTTGGGCACTTGAAGCTTACGGTGCCGCGTACACACTTCGTGAAATGTTAACAGTGAAGTCGGATGACGTTGCTGGTCGAGCGAAGATGTATAAAAATATTGTTGATGGTGAAAATCGTACCGAGTCGGTAATGCCGGAGTCGTTTAACGTTCTGATTAAAGAAATTCGTTCGTTGGGTATTGATATTGAGCTTGAGCAAAATTAAATTAGGAGAATAACTTGAAAGATTTATTACAAATTTTAAAGCAGCAAAATAAAGAACAAGATTTTGACTCGATTAGAGTTGGTCTAGCATCTCCAGAGAAAATTCGCTCATGGTCATTTGGTGAGGTTAAAAAACCTGAAACCATTAACTACCGTACTTTCAAACCAGAGCGAGAAGGTCTTTTCTGTGCCAAAGTGTTTGGCCCAATGAAAGATTTTGAGTGTCTATGCGGTAAATACAAGCGCATGAAATTCCGCAACGTTGTTTGTGAGAAATGTGGCGTTGAAGTAACGCTTTCAAAGGTTCGTCGTGAGCGCATGGGTCATATCGAATTGGCAGCACCTGTTGCTCATATTTGGTACCTTAAGTCTCTCCCTTCACGTCTTGGTCTATTATTGGACATGACGTTGAAAGACATCGAGCGCGTTCTTTACTTTGAAGCCTTTTTGGTTACTGATGCTGGTAACACGCCATTGGTTAAAAAGCAACTTCTAACTGAAGAGATGTATTATGATGCTCTTGACGAGTATGGTGATGATGATTTTGTTGCTAAGATGGGTGCGGAAGCAATCCAGGATGTGCTGGCGGAAATGCAGCTTGTAAAAGAAGCGGCGAACCTTCGTGAAGATGCACTAAGCACTAAATCTCAAACAAAATTAAAGAAGATTAACAAGCGCCTTAAGCTGGTTGACTCGTTAATCCAGTCTGGTAACAAGCCGGAGTGGATGGTACTTAGAGTCTTGCCGGTCCTTCCGCCTGATTTACGTCCATTGGTGCCATTAGACGGTGGTCGTTTTGCGACCTCTGATCTTAACGACTTGTACCGTCGTGTTATTAACCGTAACAACCGTTTGGCTCGCCTATTAGAGTTAGACGCTCCTGAGATCATTGTACGTAACGAAAAACGTATGTTGCAAGAGGCTGTTGACTCACTGATCGATAACGGTCGTCGTGGTCGTGCAGTAATGGGTAATAATCGTCGTCCTTTGAAGTCAATTGCTGACATGATCAAAGGTAAGCAAGGTCGTTTCCGTCAGAATCTACTCGGTAAGCGAGTGGATTACTCTGGTCGTTCGGTTATTGTTTGTGGACCGTACCTTAAATTACACCAATGCGGTCTTCCGAAGAAGATGGCGTTGGAATTGTTCAAACCGTTTATTTACAACCGTCTAATATCCACTGGCTTAGCTTCAACGATTAAAGCGGCGAAGAAGATGGTTGAAAGTGAAATTCCTGAAGTTTGGGATATCCTTGAGAAAGTTGTGCACCAACATCCAGTACTGCTTAACCGTGCACCAACGTTGCACCGTTTAGGTATTCAAGCGTTTGAGCCATTATTGATTGAAGGCAAGGCGATTCAATTACACCCACTCGTTTGTACGGCGTTTAACGCCGACTTCGACGGTGACCAAATGGCGGTACACGTACCTCTATCTGAAGAAGCTCAATTAGAAGCGAGAACATTAATGCTTGCCTCTAATAACATTCTTCACTTGGCCAGTGGTGATCCGATCATTATTCCGTCACAAGACGTTATTTTGGGTCTTTACTACATGACTCGTGAGATGGTAAACCAAAAAGGCGAGGGTATGATTTTTGCCAACGCTGGTGAAGCATTAAACGCCTACCAACAAGAGGCGGTGTCTCTACACGCTGTGATTAAACTTCGTGTGCAAGATTTCGAGAAGACCGACAACGGTTTTGAGCCAAGCTCAAAGCGCGTGGTTGAGACGACAGTTGGTCGTGCAATTTTCTCTAGAATTATGCCAAACGGCCTAAACTTTGATTTAATCAACGAAGCTTTAACCAAGAAAGTTGTATCAAACTTAATTCACGTTTGTTACCGTACGCAAGAACTTAAAAAAGTGGTCATTTTTGCTGACCAAATGATGTACATGGGCTTTGAATATTCAACGAAGTCGGGTATCTCATTCTGCTCGAATGACATGATCATTCCTGAAGAAAAGGCATCAATGATTGAAGCTGCTAACGCGCAAGTTAAAGATGTACAACAACAGTTTGCTTCGGGTATTGTGACCAACGGTGAGCGTTATAACAAAGTGATTGATATCTGGTCGCGCACTTCTGAGGAAGTAGCAAAAGCGATGATGGATAGAGTTGGCTTTGAAGACATTACCGATGCTAATGGTAAAACTGAAAAGAAACCGTCGTTTAACTCGATTTACATGATGGCCGATTCTGGTGCAAGGGGTTCTCCGGCACAGATCAGACAGTTGGCTGGTATGCGTGGTCTAATGGCAAAGCCAGACGGCTCTATTATTGAAACGCCAATTACTTCAAACTTCCGTGAAGGTTTGAATAATATGCAGTACTTTATTTCAACTCACGGTGCTCGTAAAGGTCTAGCGGATACAGCACTTAAAACTGCAAACTCGGGTTACTTAACGCGTCGTTTAGTTGATGTTGGTCAAGATTTGGTGATCACTGAAGAGAATTGTGGCACTGAAAACGGTCTAATCATGAAAGCTGTGATTGACGGTGGTAATGTTTCTCAAACTTTGGGTGCAGCAGTACTTGGTCGTATTACTGCCGAAGATATTGCTTATCCAAACACAACCGATTTGTTCTTGGCAAAAGGTCATTTGATTGGCTTAAATGATTCTGACAAGATTAATGAATTGGGTATTGAGTCCATCAAATCTCGCTCTCCGATTACTTGTGAAACATCTTACGGCGTATGTTCATCTTGCTATGGTAATGACATGGCACGTGGCCACAAGATTGGTGTCGGTGAAGCCATTGGTGTTATCGCTGCTCAGTCAATTGGTGAGCCAGGCACACAGTTAACGATGCGGACCTTCCATATTGGTGGTGCCGCGAGTTCATCAACTGCGGTGAACAGTATTAATATCAATACTGACGGTGTTGTTTACTTTGACAACATGAAGTCTATTCAAAACGTGAAGGGCGATTTGGTTGTGATTTCACGCTCTGCAGAGGCTTCAGTTCGTAATGAGTTAGGTCAAGAAAAAGAACGCTACAAGTTGCCGTATGGTGCCTTGGTTCATTATAAAGACGGTAGTAAAGTTAAAGCAAAAGATAAAATTGCCGACTGGGATCCACACACTCACCCAATTATTGCTGAATACTCAGGCAAGGTTATTTTTGTCGACTTCACTGAAGGTGTCACCGTTAATAAGAGTTCAGATCCTTTAACAGGCCTAAATTTCTTTGAAATGATTGATGAAGGCGAAAGATCAGCTGCGGCGAAAGACTTAAAGCCAATGATTAAATTGGTTGATGAGAAAGATCACGATCTAATCTTATCAACGCACTATTTACCATCAGGCGTTAAGCTGAACTTGGTTGACGGTCAAACAATAGCTGCTGGCGAAATTCTTGCGAAGATTCCGAAAGCGGTTTCTAAAACAAGTGATATTACTGGTGGTCTACCGCGTGTTGCTGATTTATTCGAAGCACGTAAAGCGAAAGATCATGCAATCCTAGCTGAAACGACAGGTGTGATTAGCTTTGGCAGTCCTACGAAGTCAAAAATACGATTATTAATTACGAATGAAGCGGGTGAAGCGACAGAAATGATGATTCATCAATGGCGTCAAATCAATGTATTCGACGGTGAAACCGTTGAAAAAGGTGATGTGATATCCGATGGTCCATCGAATCCGCATGATATTCTTCGCCTACTAGGCGTTGAGCCTTTGGCGGATTACGTTGTCAAAGAAGTGCAAGCGGTTTATCGCCTACAAGGCGTGAAGATTTCTGATAAGCACATCGAAGTGATTGTGAAGCAAATGCTGAGAAAGGTTGAGGTTCTTGATCAAGGTGATTCGAACTACGTCAACGGTGAAACAGCCGAATACGTGAGAGTTATTGAGAAGAACAAGCAATTGAAAGCGCAAGGCAAAGATTTAGTTAAGTACCAAAGATTGTTAATGGGTATTACTAAGGCTTCATTATCAACAGAGTCGTTTATCTCTGCTGCATCATTCCAAGAGACAACTCGAGTACTGACTGAGGCTTCAATTACGGGCCGTATGGATGGACTTAGAGGTCTTAAAGAAAACGTTATTGTTGGTCGTCTAATTCCTGCGGGAACAGGCTTTACTTACCATCAAGAGAAGAAGCGTCGTAAGGCAGAAGAGACAATGCTTGTTACTGATGCTGAAGAGGCATTAGCGGCACAACTCAGTGAAGTTGGGGCTGAACAAAGCGAAGAGTCTTAAGATTCATCTTAAAAACCCCTCTGAGTATCATGCTTAGAGGGGTTTTTTATTGTGCGCTCAAAAATACAGCCCTGCAATCACTGACACCCTGTCGTTAAAGCAAACCAAAGTTTTTCTGGGTAAGTTAAAATGCTTCCATGGAAAAATCACACTTTAACGAACTTGTCGATCAAGGCTTTAATCACATACCCGTTTCTCGCGAGTTAGTCGTTGATACCGATACTGCTTTGGCGCTGTATCTAAAGGTTGCTAACACCCCTTACAGTTATTTTTTAGAATCCGTTCAAGGCGGTGAAAAATGGGGCCGTTACTCTTTTATTGGGCTTTGTGCGCAGACAGTTATTAAGGTCTTTGATTACCAAGTTACGATTGAGAAAAACGGAGCAGCCGTAGAAACGCATGAAGTTGAGGATCCACTTTCTTGGATTGAAGAGTATCAAGCGCAATTCAAAGTGCCAAAATTAGATAATTTGCCGGATTTTAATGGTGGCTTGGTGGGGTATTTTGGATATGAAATCATTCGCTATATTGAGCCAAAATTGGCGCATTTGGATAAGCCAGATGAGTTGAATGTCGCTGATATTTTACTGATGCTTTCTAATGACCTATTGGTTGTTGACAACTTGTCCAGTACCGCACATATCATCACCCATATTAATCCGCAGGAGACTTGTTATGAGGACGCAATTACCCGTCTGGATGAAATTGAGGCGCAAATAAAAGAACCGCTGGTTGAGCAAGAAAGTGAGCCAGCTAATATTAAAGCAGAGGACTTTGTCTCAAGTTTTGGTCGAGAGAATTTTATGCGTTCTGTTGAGGATATTCAGAAATACATTGTTGCCGGCGACGTTATGCAAGTTGTGCCTTCGCAGCGCCTGAGTTGTGAATTTAAGGCTAAACCGATTGATCTTTATCGCCAGCTAAGAATACTCAATCCATCGCCTTACATGTATTTTTTGAATTTGGACGACGTTACCATTGTTGGCTCCTCACCAGAAATTCTAACGCGCGTCGACAACAAAAATATTGCTACGCTAAGGCCGATAGCCGGCACACGATCACGGGGAAAAACAAAAGAAGAAGATTTGGCACTGGAAGTAGATTTATTGTCCGATCATAAGGAAATCGCAGAGCATTTAATGTTGATTGATTTGGGCAGGAACGACTTGGGAAGAATTGCTAAAACAGGCACAGTGACTCTAACCGATAAAATGTTTATTGAGCGATATTCTCATGTGATGCATATCGTCTCCAATGTTGAATGTGAATTGCAAGATGACATGAGCGCGATTGATGTGCTGAGGGCTACCTTCCCTGCCGGCACTTTAAGCGGTGCCCCGAAGATTCGAGCAATGCAGATTATTAACGATGTTGAGCCATTAAAACGCAATATCTATTCGGGCGCTATTGGTAATCTATCATGGCATGGTGGTATGGATTTGGCGATCGCCATTAGAACGGCAGTGATCAAAGATGAAATGCTTTATGTGCAAGCTGGTGCCGGAATTGTTTACGACTCAGTGCCTGAATCCGAATGGCAAGAAACAATGGATAAAGCGCAAGCGCTCATTAAGGCTGCCGAAAAAATCTAGGACCTTGTTATTCGGTATTAACGAAAACAAACAAAAACAATTCTTTTTTTACTAAAAAAGCGCTCAGTTGGAAGGTCCTTTGTTTGTAAAATACGGACTCTTATTGGTCAAAAAAATAACACTCTAAATGCAAGATTCTGCTTTTGTTCATCTGCAATGCCAGAGCGAATATTCTGTCAAGAATAGCTTGATTCGAGTGCCAAAATTGATTGAGAGTATTAAGCAATCCGGGATGAATGCTGTTGCGTTGACCGACGATATCAGTCTTTTTTCTGCAGTTAAATTTTATCAAAAAGCCCGATCTGCGGGTGTTAAGCCACTATTTGGCGCAAAAATGTCACTGAGCTCTGATGAGGGTCGTTACAATGTTTTGCTGCTCTGTCAAAATCACGAGGGCTATCTAAATCTGTCTGAGCTTATTTCAAAGGCTTACCTCAACCAGAAGGGCATCGAAGGCCCAAGTGTTACTGAAGCGCAACTGGAAACTCACCACACTGGCTTGCTTTTGGTCGCTACTCCAGTAAGCTCTGATGTTGCGCAATTATTACTTACGAATCAGGCAGTGCTTGCCAGAGAAAAAGCCCAACATTGGCAAAATATTTTTGGCGATCGTTATTATTTTGCGGTGCAAAGAACGCGCAGGGCAACCGATGAACAGCATCTTTGCCTGGCGATAGATTTGGGTGTTGAGTTGGGTATTCCTGTTGTTGCCACCAACGATGTACAATTTTTACTTCAAAGTGATTACGAAGCCCACGAAGCGAGAATTTGTATTTCCCAGGGCGGCCTATTAGATGATGCTAGACGAGTCAAGCGTTTTAACGACGCTCAGTATTTAAAAAGTGCTGATGAAATGGCGGCATTATTTTCTGATTTTCCACAGTTGTTGTCCAACACGGTTGAAGTGGCTAAGCGCTGTAATCTTCATTTTGAATTATTTAAGAAAAATTACCTACCTCTTTTTCCGACGCCTGAAGGTATGTCTATTGCCGAGTTTTTTGAGCAAGAGTCTAAGCAGGGGTTGGCTGAACGACTCAAGGGCAAAGGAGTCGATGAAAAGGTTTATGCCGATCGTTTGCAGTTTGAGCTTTCGGTTATCTTGGAAATGGACTTCCCTGGTTATTTCTTGATTGTTTCCGACTTTATTCGCTGGGCAAAAGAAAATGGCATTCCTGTTGGTCCTGGCAGGGGTTCAGGTGCAGGCTCTTTGGTGGCTTGGGCGCTGTCAATTACCAATGTCGACCCCATTGATCACGAACTGCTTTTTGAGCGTTTTTTGAATCCAGAGCGTGTGTCGATGCCCGATTTTGATATTGACTTCTGCACAGACCGCCGAGACGAAGTGATTGAGTACGTTTCTCGTAAGTATGGTCAAGAAAAGGTATCTCAAATTATCACTTACGGTACGATGGCTGCCAAAGGCGTGGTTCGCGATGTAGGTAGGGTGTTGGGCCATCCTTATGGCTTTAGTGACACGATTTCAAAGCTTATTCCCAACGAACTTAAAATGACTCTAGACAAGGCATTGCAAGATTCGCCAGATCTTAAATCACGATATATCTCAGAAGAAAGTGTCACCACTTTGATCGATCTTTCTCAAGACCTTGAAGGCTTGGTAAGGAATGTCGGCACCCATGCGGGTGGTGTAGTCATTGCGCCAAGTAAAATCAGCGATTTTTGCCCAATTTACAAAGGCTCGGGTGAGAGTGATGTGGTGGTTTCTCAGTTTGACAAAGACGACGTCGAAGCGGTTGGTTTAGTAAAGTTTGACTTTCTAGGTTTGTCGAATTTAACCGTTATTGATAAAGCTGTTAAGATGATTTTTAACAAGGGTTTGACGGATGAGTTAATCGATATTGACACCCTTTCTTTAGACGATCCTGCGGTTTATGAGTTACTGCAACGCTGTGACACGACTGGCATTTTTCAGCTGGAATCCGACGGTATGCGTGGCTATTTAAAAAAACTTCAAGCCGACAATTTTGAAGATATTGTTGCTATGCTGGCACTCTATCGCCCCGGCCCATTGGACGCCGGAATGGTAGATGACTACATCAACGTTAAGCACGGTGCCAAGGTGAAGTATCCGCATCCTATGCTGGAAGAAATATTAAAACCGACTAATGGTGTGTTTCTGTATCAAGAACAGGTGATGAAGTCAGCACAGGTGATGGCGGGCTATTCTTTGGGCGGTGCCGATTTGTTACGCCGAGCGATGGGCAAGAAAAAAGCCGAAGAAATGGCCCAGCAGCGCCAGGTCTTTGTTTCTGGTGCAGCCGAAAAAGACATCAAGGAAGAAAAAGCCAATGAAATATTTGATCTAATTGATAAGTTTTCAGGCTACGGTTTTAACAAATCTCACTCGGTTGCTTACGCTTATATTTCATATCAAACGGCTTGGCTAAAATCGCATTATCCAGCACCTTTTATGGCTTCGGTGCTTTCTGGTGTGATGGACGATACCGACCGAATTGCTTTCACCGTCAGTGAAGCCAAGAAGATTAATCTTGTCATTCACGCACCCAATATTAATCAATCCGAATACCAATTTAGTATTTTAGACAATAACACCATCACCTATGGCTTAGGCGCCATTAAAGGTGTGGGCGAAGCACTAGTGCAAGCTGTCGTTGCCGAGAGGGTTGAGAGCGGCGAGTACCAGGATATCTTTGATTTTTGCCTACGTATTGAGAAAAAGTTTTTAAATCGTCGCGCTATTGAGGCCTTGATTTATAGTGGCGCTTTTGATTCTCTCGGTATTGATCGAGCAACACTTATTGCCACTTATCCAAGCGCCACCAAGCAAGCCGAACAAAGACAAAATGATTACACCAATGGTCAAACCGGGCTTTTTGCAGCGGTTGAAAGTCATATTGATTATGAGAAAAAATACGTCTCAGCCAATGGTCTGTCTTTCAAAAAAATGTTGATGCTTGAAAAAAGTGTAATGGGTTATTACCTGCATCGACATCCAACCGATGCCTTTAAGTCCGACTTACAGTCAATCGTCTGTACTTTGCCTAAAAACATTGTTTTTCGAAATAATCGAGAAGTGAGAATTTTGGCGTTGATTTCCGAAATTCGCTACCGTAATACGCAAAAAGGCCAAATGGCTAGTGTTATTGTTGAAGACGGAGTGAAGCAATTGAATGCGGTTTTGTTCACTAAAACCTTGGGTGAGAACTCCGAGCAATTGCACGTCGACGAAGTGGTGGTTATTACGGGTAAGGTTAATAAAGATTTTAGAGATCAGTGGCAAGTGGTGGTGGATAAGGTCGAAGCCGTGGAGCAAGTGCAAATGAAATACGTTAAATATTTGCATATTGGTCTAAACGCTAAACAGCAAAGCAAGTATCACAAACTTTCTCAATTATTAAGAGAGCATAGTGGTAAATGCCCCGTAATTGTGGAGTACAAAACAGAGTCGGCTTACGGTCGCCTACCACTTAAACCAGAGTATTCCGTTGCCCCTACTGCCCAACTATTGGAGTCTTTGGAGCAGCTTATTGGTCAGGGTCGGTGCAAAGTCCAATATTAGTCCTCGTTGCATTGTCGATGATAAAAAGAGCGTTGATCTTTTCTGTATTCATTAATTACTATCTCATCATCGAGGATAAAACTCAGTTGTCCTGAGCAGTTTGTGTCAAATACAACAACGCCGTTGTTTTTGTAGCGCTCCACAATAACCGCAGCTGGGTGTTTATATGGATTTCTATATCCTGATGAGCTAATGGCAATAGCGGGCGAAATTGCAGCAATAAAGGCCTCAGTAGAGGATGTTTTGCTGCCGTGATGAGGAATAATCATCACCTCTGCATCGAGGTTAATCGCATTATTTTGCAATAGAGCCTTTTCTGCTTTTTTCTCGATGTCACCAGTGAGTAGTAAGCTAGCATCTTTGGTGGTTATTTTCAATACACAAGAAGCATTGTTGCCTTTAAGAGTGGTGTGACTTGAAGGGCTTAAGATCTCGAACTGCACCCCATCCCAAAGCCAAAATTGTCCGGCATGACAGCGTTCGGCGGTTCCGGGTATTTTATTGGGTACAGAGCTTAGTATTTTGCCAATAGTAAAATTATCCATAATAGCTTGTAGGCCACCAATATGGTCGTTGTCACCGTGACTGATAATAATCGTATCGATGCTATTGACTTGGTTGGTAATCAGAAATGGAATAAGGGCGGCATCACCCATATTAAACCCCGAAGGGGATTGAGAGCCAGTGTCATAAATCAGAGTGTGGTTTTCGGTACGCACTATAACAGATAGGCCTTGACCAACATCAAGTACATCAATCAAGGCTGCCTTAGGAGGTATGTTGGTTTGTGAGGTAAATATCGGTATAACAATTAATATTAGTGCTGCCCTTCGAAGTTTTAAACCTCTAGGTAGTATTAATAAACAAGCGCCAAGTACCAAGATGAGCAAGTCGAGCGCACTTGCGGGCATAAAATGCACTCGATTAAAGGATAAGTCGCTAATTTGTTGTAGGAAAATACCAAGCAAGGACAGTGCTTTATCGGCTATATCAAAGCAAAGTTGAGCAAGGGTTGTGGCTTCGGCGAAGCTAAATAGAGCGCCCAACAAAGAAATCGGAGTGACAATCAAGCTAAATGTTGGAATGGCAACAAGATTAGCCAAGCCGGATAGCGAGGAGCTTGATTGAAAAAACCACAAGGTAATGGGTAGCATCGCAATGCAAATTAGCAATTGTAAGTAAATCAGTTTTAACAGTGCCGGTTTGTTATTAAACAGCGATACGCCATACAAAATAACACCGACGGCATAAAAAGAAAGCCAAAATCCAACATCAAAAACCGACAAGGGGTTGAGTATAAGAACCATAAGCATAGCGAGCCCGTATAACGTCCAGACACTGTACTGAGTTCGCAAAATAATGCTTAAGAAAGCCACTGATGCCATAATAAAAGCGCGTTGAGTGGGAACAGAAAAGCCAGCAATAAAGGCATAGCTTAGCGCTCCGATAATGCCAAAAAAAGACCCAACAACTTGTGCGGGAACGAGAATTACTAAACGCCTAGAGAGGCGCCAGAGATAGGTAGTAATAAAAAACAACAGGGTGGAAATAAGGCCAATATGGAGGCCAGAAATAACACTCAGGTGCGTTGTGTTGGTTTGCTGAAACAACAACCAATGCTCACTTTTAATAAGAGATCTATCACCAAGAACCAATGCATTAATAACCCCAGAGAAATCCAGCTCCTGTAAGTAGGGTGACAGAGTTGTTCTAATGGACTGCCTGAGTTGGTGAATGAGAGCAGAATTAGATGAGGATAGGACTTGATTGGACTCAATTTTTCGGACATAGCCAGTAGCATTTATTTTATTGGCAAAAAGCCATTTTTCGTAATCAAAGCCACCCTGGTTTCTAAGGCCGTTGTTATGTTTTAATTTAATAGTAAGGGCCCACTCATCACCTGCAATGAGTTTTGGTCTGTCTGTTCCATACCAAGAGAGTCGAACTTTGGCTTGAAATGGTTCGACAACTTCATAGAGAAAAATCGATTTTTCAACGCTTGAGGAGGGCAGTGAAACAATAAAACCGCGAGTTTCAATCGGCTGGTTGAGGAATTGCCCATCAAGACTTTGATTCAGTAGGGTGTGTGAAAAAACAGCCATCCAGACAAAACCCACAATGGCAAAGAGGATTTTGGCTGAAATACGGAATTTGCGCCTAAAAGTCTCTAAAAATGCGATAAAAAGTGCCAATATTAACGTTGTCTCAACGACACTGAATTCAAGTGTATTTTTTGTTGAAAAAACAACCAGGCCAGCTAAGAAAAATAGGGCGTTAAATAGCATTAGAATTTTCGATATTGCTGCTTTAATAAGATAGAAAAAAGTTAAAGATCAAATTTAACCCTAATACCCGTGAAACACTTGATTTAGCACGAGAAACATCAAAAGTTATCCGCTATTGTTAAACTTAATAAATTACTGGGTTATTGTGATCGGCATCCAACTCATGAAAAAAATATAAGTCATTGATTTATATAGTAAAAAAACTTATGATACTTTTTTAATCAAAACCGTACTAAAGCCTATTCTGATGCCATTTATGCATCTAAACTAGGAGATATCAACAGAGTTATCCACAGTTTTGTGAGTAAGTCTACTAAGCCTTGATTTAACGGCATTTTGTGCTGTTTAAATCAGCGTTTCAGAAATTTTTATGACCAATTTTTGCGCAATAATAATTTTGCTATTTATTTCAATTTTTTCACAGACCTTTTTGGTAATGAAAAAGACTTCGTTCCGGTCGGATTTAAGACCAATTTTAGCATTTGAAACATCATTAAGGATAATGGCGTCACAACCCTTGTTTTTGAGCTTATTTTGGGCGTTTTCGAGCAAATTTTCAGTCTCGGCAGCAAAGCCAATGCATATGGGTTTGTCCTTCAATTGACAAACATTTGACAAAATATCTGGATTTTTCACCAGATCAATTGACAGTGTTTCACGATCTTTTTTGATTTTGTTTTTTGCAATACTTGCGGGTCTGTAGTCAGCAACGGCTGCGCAGGAAATAAAAATATCTTGTTTGCTAATATTAGCATTCACGGCTTTAAGCATTTCGTCAGCATTCGTCACGAAAACACTTTCTGCGCGAGACTCAACTGCTACTGAAATTGCACCAATAACCAGATTCACTGTTGCGCCTGCTTCGACACATGCCGTAGCTAAGGCCATTCCCATCTTGCCACTGCTGTGGTTTGAGATAAAACGCACAGGGTCAATCGCCTCAATGGTGGCCCCTAGCGTAATCATTACGTTCTTGCCACTGAGTTGAGTGTTTTGAAATAAATTGGCTGTTTGCGCTGCAATAGAGGTTGGTTCGGCTAAGCGACCTTCGCCAATATCACCACAGGCTTGTACACCAAATTCTGGTTTTGCAATCACCATACCTCGACTTTCTAATATTTTCAAATTGTCTTGGGTTGCCATCGAGCCATACATTTGTTGGTTCATAGCTGGTGCAATAAGCACTTTGGCTGTTGTTGCCAGAATCAGGGTTGTTAATAAGTCATCCGCTTTACCATGACAAAGTTTGGCAATAGTATTGGCAGATGCTGGTGCTATAACAATTGCATCGGCCCATTTAGCCAGCTCAATATGCCCCATCGACAGTTCTGCCTCTTTGTCCCAAAGGTTGTTGTTTACTTTATTTTTTGAGACGGCTTGTAACGATCTCTCGCTAACAAACTCAGCCCCACCTGCAGTGAGCACCACACGCACTTCAGCACCTAAATCTTGCAAACGCCTAACGATGTCCGGTGATTTATAGGCAGCAATTGAACCGCTTACACCTAATAAGACATTTTTATTGGTTAAAGAATTCATTCGAAACTTGCTGTTATTTTCATATCCACACCGATTTGTCGGCAGTCACTGATCTGTAATTTTATTTTATTGCCCATTTCAGTTATTGGTAATTGCATCATTGAGGTGGCGTCGCTTCCGAGTAGAACTGGCGCAGTATAAATCACCAACTCATCAATAAGTCCGACTTGTTGTAATGCGCCGTTAAGGCCAGAGCCGGCCTCCACCAGTACGGTGTTGATGCCCATTTTTCCAAGCTTGAGTAGGGCTGCTTTTAAATCGACCTTGCCATTAGCAGCGGAATCACAATTATCGCTATTAATCACTAATGTCTGGGCGTCGTTGGAAAATACATTAAGTTTTTTATCGGTGATTTGATTATTGCTGTCAATAACTACTCTGGTTGGTGTGACAGAATTCTCTGGCAACCTAGCGGTTAGGCTTGGGTTGTCTTTTAAAACGGTACCCGAGCCTGTGAGGATGACCTGGTTATCTCGGCGCAGTTTGTGTACATCCACTCGAGCAGCTTCAGAGGTAATCCATTTACTCTCGCCACTTGTCATTGCTGTTTTACCATCTAGACTCATTGCAATTTTACTGGTGACAAACGGTAGGCCAGTTTGCATTCTTTTAATAAAGCCACGGTTAAGGCTTTTAGCTTCATTTTCTAGCAACCCAACTTCAACTGCAATGTCGGCATCCTCGAGCATTTGAACGCCTTTTCCTGAGACTAAGGGGTTAGGGTCAAGCGTTGCAATAATGACTTTTGTAACGCCGGCAGCAATCACTGCTTCAGTACAAGGGGGTGTCTTGCCATGGTGTGAGCAAGGCTCAAGTGTGACGTAGAGTGTAGCGCCGCTTGCTTGCCCGTCAATTTGTGCCAAGGCGTTGGCTTCAGCATGACCTTTGCCAAATTCTCGATGGTAATCTTGGGCGATTATTTCACCACTGTGGGTAACGACACAACCGACCATTGGGTTGGCGTGAACGGTGTGTCGACCCTTGCTTGAAAGTTGCAGTGCAAGTGCCATACATTGTGTGTCTTTTGCTGTGAAAGGCATTATAATAATTCGAATAATTTAATCAATATTTTACTCGGGAGAAACGCGTGGATGAACAGAAAAAACAAGCACTAAAAGCGGCACTTGCACAGATTGACAAACAGTTTGGTAAGGGCTCAGTGATGTTTTTGGGTGATGACGAAGCTAGGGCCGACATTGAAGCGGTCTCAACAGGCAGTTTGAGTCTTGACATTGCTCTGGGCATTGGCGGCTTACCGAGGGGTCGTGTGGTTGAGATATACGGCCCCGAGTCTTCTGGCAAGACAACATTAACTCTACACGTAATTGCAGAAATGCAAAAGCTAGGCGGCACGGCAGCCTTTATTGATGCCGAGCACGCACTAGACCCTCAGTACGCTAAGCGCCTTGGTGTGAATACCGATGAATTATTGATTTCACAGCCAGATACCGGTGAGCAGGCTCTAGAAATTACCGACATGTTGGTACGTTCTGGCAGTGTTGATATTATCGTAATCGATTCAGTTGCTGCATTGACGCCAAAAGCTGAAATTGAAGGTGAGATGGGCGCTTCACATATGGGCTTGCAAGCCAGATTGATGTCGCAAGCACTAAGAAAGCTTACTGCAAATATTAAAAAAACCAACACCATGGTAATCTTTATCAACCAACTGCGGATGAAGATTGGCGTGATGTTTGGTAATCCTGAAACCACTACAGGTGGCAATGCGCTTAAATTCTACGCATCGGTTCGTTTGGATATTCGTCGTATTGGCGCGGTTAAGAAGGGCGATGAAATTTTGGGTAATGAGACTCGTGTTAAGGTGCTGAAAAACAAAGTAGCGCCTCCGTTCAAAAAAGCAGAATTTCAAATCTTATACAATCAGGGTATTTCAAGAGAGAGCGAAGTCATTGATTTGGGTGTCGAACTAGGTTTTGTTGAAAAAGCAGGCGCCTGGTATAGTGCTGGTGGTGAGCGCATTGGCCAAGGAAAAGACAAGGCAAGAGACTACCTAAAAGCCAACCCTGAGCTTGCGCAATCCCTTGAAGCGCAAATTCGTGAAAAATTGATGGCCGGTGATGATGGAGATTCAGCAAAGTAAAGACAGCGAATGTTATGCTGCTGCAATGCGAATGCTTGTTAGACGCGAGCATTCGGAATTAGAGCTCAGGCAAAAACTCCAGCTTAAAGGCTTCGATAATGCTCTTATTACTAGCGCAATAGACTTGTTGATTGGGCAGAATTATCAAAGTGACGAACGCTTTGCTGAAGACTTTATTGTTATGCGCTTTAATCAGGGTAAAGGTCCCATCAAAATTTCCGCGGAACTTAAGCAGCGCGGTATTGGGTGTTTTGACTTATCTGTTTTTGATTGGTTTGTGTTAGCGCAAAAAATCAGAGTAACAAAATACGGCGATGACTTGCCGTCCGACTATAAAGAGATCGCCAAACAAAAGCGTTTTCTCCAGTCTCGAGGATTCGGCTTTGACCAAATTAACCAAGCTTTTTCTAACTAAAGCAACACTCTATGCACTCAAGCGGTAACCAGACTACAGCTTACGATTTTAAAAACCGAGATATTAAGGTTTTAAAAAAACTGCTGCCGTATTTGCGCAAAATGCGCGTTCGTGTTATTTTGGCTGTTAGTTGCCTGATGTTTGCTAAATTAGCTAACGTTGCGGTGCCTCTTGCGCTAAAAGAGATTGTTGACAGCCTAGATCAAACCAATTTAGTGCTAATACTACCCCTTGGCATGTTGTTTGCTTACGGCCTATTAAGACTGGCCAGTTCGCTCTTTAATGAACTGCGTGATGCCATTTTTGCCAAAGTTCGTTACCACGCCATGAACTTGATTGCGCTCGGTGTCTTTAGGCATCTACACACTTTGGATTTGTCCTTTCATTTGGATCGCCGCATTGGCGGCATCACTCGAGACATTGATCGAGGCACCCAGAGTGTCTCTACCTTGTTGTCCATTTTTGTCTTTAATATCCTTCCCTCATTATTTGAGATATGTCTTGTGATTGGCATTTTATGGCTGAATTACGACCTTTTTTTTGCTGGTGTTTCCTTGTTAACGGTGTTCTTTTATGTTGCCCTGACTTTAGCCATTACCACTTGGCGAATGAAATACCGCTACCAAATGAATGACATGCAGTCCGAAGCCAATACCAATGCAGTTGATAGCTTGATTAATTACGAAACCGTCAAATACTTTAATCAAGAAAAATTTGAGGTGAATCGCTACGGTGATACGATGCAGCGCTGGGAAGATGTTGCTACCAAAAGCTTTACCTCAATGACGGCGCTTAACTTTGTCCAGGGTGCGGTGATTGCAACGGGTGTTACCGCTGTTTTAATTATGGCAGCACAAGGCGTGGTGGATGCCAGTCTGAGTTTGGGCGACCTTATTATGATTCAAGCCCTGCTCTTGCAGCTCTTTATCCCGCTTGGTGGTTTGGGTATTATTTATCGTCAAATCAAACACAACTTTATCGATATGAATAATATGTTTGAGTTGCTTGAGCGCACCTCTAAAGTGACTGATGTTGATAACGCACCAGAGCTTGAAGTCACTCAAGGCGAAGTGGAATTTAACAATGTTTCTTTTGCTTATGCTGGCAAAAAGGAAGTGCTGAGCAATATCAACTTCACTCTTAAACCTGGGCAAAAAGTAGCGGTGGTCGGCCCTTCGGGCGCAGGAAAATCAACGCTCGCTAAATTGCTCTTTCGTTTTTATGACATTTCCGGCGGTGAAATACGCATCGACCAACAAGATATTAAGCGCTTTACTCAAGATTCAGTACGCAGTGTGATGGGTGTTGTGCCGCAAGATTCGGTGATGTTTAATGAGAGTATTTATTACAATATTGCCTACGGCTGTGCAGGCGCAACCGAGGCCGAAGTCAAGCGAGCGGCCAAGCTCAGCTTTATTGACAGCTTTATTGACTCCTTGCCGCAAGGCTACGATACGTTGGTCGGTGAAAGAGGCCTTAAGCTCTCAGGCGGTGAAAAGCAGCGGCTAGCGATTGCGCGAGTGCTGTTAAAAAATCCACCGATATTGATTTTTGACGAAGCCACTTCAGCGCTTGATTCCTATTCGGAAAAAATGGTACAAAAGGCACTAGCGAGTTTGGCGCATAAACACACCACTTTAGTGATTGCTCACCGCCTCTCAACCATTGTCGATGCAGATCAAATCATTGTGCTTGGCAATGGTACTATTGCTGAACGGGGTACGCATCAACAGTTGCTTGACCTTGATGGTCAATACGCTCGTCTCTGGCACATACAAGTCAATAAACAAACGCAAACATAACACCGCTAAATTAAGCGAAAAGTGACGTTGAAAAGTTGGGTGAGCATTCTATAATTCCCTCTATGAAATTTGAATTAGCCAAGACCGACAATAAAGCCCGCTTAGGGAAGATGACTTTTGCACGAGGTGAGGTTAATACTCCAGCCTTTATGCCTGTCGGCACTTACGGCACAGTCAAGGCGATGACCGTTGAAGAGGTCAAAGAGCTTGGCGCTGAAATCATTCTTGGTAACACATTCCATCTATCGATTACCCCCGGCACAGACGTTATTGAAGCGCATGGCGATTTGCATGATTTTATGAATTGGCAGGGACCAATTCTCACCGATTCGGGTGGTTTTCAGGTTTTCAGCTTGGGCCACATTCGTAAAATCAATGAAAAAGGTGTATTGTTTCGCTCGCCAAAAGACGGCGCTAAAATATTTATGGGGCCGGAAGAGTCAATGCAAATTCAGCAAAAACTCGGTGCTGATATTGTCATGATTTTTGACGAATGTATTGCTTATCCAAGCGAGAAGTCTGAAGTTGATCAATCGATGCAACTCTCGTTGCGTTGGGCAAAACGCTCTAAAGACGAACACCAAAGATTGAATAATGACAATGCGCTATTCGGCATTGTCCAGGGCGGCATGCACGAAGACCTTAGACGTCAATCGGTTGACGCTTTGGTCGATATTGGTTTTGATGGTTATGCGATTGGTGGGCTCTCTGTGGGTGAGCCAAAAGAAGAAATGATTAAGGTGTTAGAGTATTTGCCAGACGCCATGCCAGCGGACAAGCCCCGTTATTTGATGGGAGTGGGCAAACCATCAGACTTGGTGGAAGCGGTGGCTAGGGGTATTGATATGTTTGATTGTGTCATGCCTACGCGTAACGCTAGAAATGGCTATTTATTCACTTCGGCAGGCATTGTTAAAATTCGAAACGCCAAACATAAACTGGACACTGGGCCGTTGGATGCTAATTGTAATTGCTCGACTTGTCAGAACTATTCTAGATCGTATTTACATCACTTGCAAAAAACCAACGAAATACTGGGCTCACGCCTCAATACTTTGCATAATCTGCATTATTATCAATCTCTGATGGCATCGATGCGAGAGGCGATTAAGAATGGCGTATTTGAAGATTTCAGAAATGAATTTCACGCTCAACAAGCATCAAGCGACTAGCTATTCAACTGTTGCAAGTGGTGTTACTGGATTCTTAACAAAATAAACATCCAATACTGCTTTGGCAATTGGCGCGGCTTTCGAGCTGCCACTGCCAGCATTTTCAACAATGATCGCGATGGCCACCTGTGGATTTTCTACTGGAGCAAAGCCGGTGAATAGGGCGTGGTCTCTGAGCTTTTCTTCGTAGTTTTCGGCAATATAGGTCTCTTCAGGGTCGAGGCCAAATACTTGTGCGGTACCTGTTTTTCCGGCAAGTGTATAACTAAGGTTGTGATTTAGACGCCTCGCGGTACCACTGGAGCCGTAAACGGTTTGCTCCATGGCAGCAATAATAGCCTCCCAATTTTTGATATCTTTTATTGGAATTTGAATCATCCCAAGGTTTTTTCTCAGTTCAACACGACCCGTACTTGTTTGAGAGTGCATTAAAATTTGTGGTATTGGCAGTTGGCCTTTATTGGCGATAGCTGCGGTTGCAACAGCCAGACGTAATGGACTGGCGGTCATAAAGCCTTGACCAATGCCGGTATTTAAAGTTTCTCCTCGATACCAGGGCTCATCCTTATTAATTTTTTTCCACTCTCTAGAAGGTAGGATTCCCGCAAATTCTCCTGGTAAATCAATGCCAGTTTTTTCGCCAAATTGGAAATATGCTAAATTAACATGAAGTTTGTCGATACCCATGTTGAAGGCCAGATCATAAAAGAACACATCGCAAGATTGGGCGATGGCACTCTCGACATCAACGTGGCCGTGACCTGTGCGCTTCCAATCGTTAAATTTACGTGAATAATTTGAAATTTTGTAAAAACCTGGGCAAAAGACTTTGCTGGTGACAGTAATGTCTTTTTGCTCGAGGCCACCAAGGGCGACCATCGGCTTGATGGTTGATCCCGGCGGATAAAGACCTTTAATGCTGCGATCAAATAGCGGTAGGTTTTTATCTTTTTGCAGTGTTTGGTATTGCTTACTAGAGATGCCACCGACAAACCAATTTGGATTAAATGTTGGCATACTGACGAGCGCCAGAATCGAACCGTCAGTGACATCAACCATCACTAATGCACCGCGCTTACCATTCATCAGCTCTTCGGCTTTTAATTGTAAATCTAAGTCAATACTTAAATACAGATCTTGGCCCGATTCGGCTGGTATGAGGATTTGCGAGTCCACCACTCGACCAGAGACGTTTCTCTCAATTTGCTTTATACCAGAGTTGCCATGCAGCAGGTTTTCGTATTGTTTTTCAATGCCAGTTTTGCCAACGAAAGTTGTGCCGGCATAATTATCTTTATCGTAGTTATCTTTATCGTTTTGGTTCATTGAAGAGACGTAACCAATTAAATGCGAACTGCTAGCGTCATTTGGATAAACACGGTGAAAGTAGGGTTCTATTTCTACACCTGGCAGTCGCGCTTTGGTGAGAAAAATAGCTACCGCTTGCTCTGAGACATTATGCTTTATAGGTATGTTGTGAAATTTTTTGTAGCGTTTTATTATTTTATAAAATTGCTCGATATCGTCATCATTGATAAAATCAAAGCGTTTAAGTGCCACGATTGTGGCATCCATATCCTTGACTTTCTCAGGGGTGATCGTGAGCTTGTAAGAAAGGGTATTGGTGGCAAGTATTTTCCCGTTACGATCAAGAATGTCACCTCGCGCAGGAGTGATAGGCAGTTGCTGCAATTGATTGCCAAGGGCCTCTTCAGAGTAGTAATCGTATTCAATTATTTGCAGGCTGTAGATACGCGATATCAACACCAAACTCAGTGCAAAAATAAACAGCACAGCAATGACAACGCGAGATTGGAAAACTCTTATTTCGCGTTTTGTATTGGCAATTTTATCCATGGCTTGATTACCGTTTTAGCTTAGCCAGTAGAAAGTGTACGATTGGCCAGAGAATTGCACCGGTTAATGGCGCAAGGAGGGTCAAATAACTAAAATCAAAGCCCTGAATAATCCAGTGCACGCCGATTGTGGTTAATAAATAAATGAGCGATGCGACAAAGACATAGACTTGTTGAGTGCTAAGGTTGGATACGTAAAACGATTTCTTTACATTAAGGATAAAAACAGTACTAGCAATAAGCGCTAAAGCGTTTTGGCCAAATACATTGCCGTGCAATAAATCAAGTAACAAGCCTAACATTAGAGCAAGGGTATAAACCGCCTTGGCTTCGGCGTAGATCAGCCAATAGGTGAAAAATATCAACATCCAGAAAGGTGCGGCATTTTGAATCATCTCTGGTAAAGCAACAGCACTCAGCAATGCAGAGATTAGGGTGAGTTTAAAGAGTAATATTTGTGGGCGCTGCCGGTTCATAAAGACTCCGAGACAACAAGTACAAATTCTAATTCATTCATATCTTCAAGTGGGCGCAGCTTTATCAATAAGAAGGCCTCATCGTGCGGCGCACTCACTTCAATTACTTCTCCGACAGGATAGCCCTCTGGATACGATTGACCGATACCACTGGTAACAAAAATATCACCCAATTTAACATCGGCATCGGACGGCATAAATTCTACCTTCATGCCGCTTTTATTTGCTGCTATACCTTTGGTAATAGCTCTAGCGCCATTGCGGACATTTTTCACCGGAATGTGCTGAGTTGGATCCGTCGTCAGTTGGACTGTGGCGTAAAAAGGTGTTGATTGAATAATTTGACCAACAACACCATTTGCACCGAGCACGATTTGCAAGGCTAGAATATTGTCATTACTGCCCTTGTTGATCACCAATTGTCTCTTCAATCGAGATTGCGCAATAGATTTGACTCGAGCCAATTTTACAGTGTTGGCTGGCATGGTGTAACTGGCATCGATTAGCTTACTGATTTTCTGATTTTCTAAAACAAGGTTGTTATAGATTTGCAGCTTTGCTTTAAGTTCGAACAGTTCACTAGTAAGTTGTTCATTTTCGCGGATAAGTTGCTCGGTATCGCTACCTTTATCGCTTACCCAGTTTATCATTTGTCCGGGTAAGTCGATGAAAAAATAAATCGGTGACAACAAGGTAGTGCTGTTACGTTTTAGGTTGTCTAAAGTTGAAAAACGAGCGTCCAGAACAATCAGGATAATTGAAATTAAGGCCGGAAGTAAGGGTTTTAGAAGTCGCATTGTTAATAGACTAACTTAGCAATGAAGATTGTTCATATAGCGGCAGGCTTTTTCAAGTTTTCTACAGATGTTATCTTTACTGTCACCAGTTACTACAGCAACCTGCCATGGCCGAGTGTTTACGTCAGAAGGGGCGGTTTTTGCTTGTTCAATAATTTTGTTGATAATATTAATTGAAGCGTTTTTATCTAAAAATGCTCTTGTTGATTTTCGTTTTGCTGAAGCAGTTTTTTTATCCATCTTTTACTCCATAAATTAATTATTTAAATAAGGCATGATTTTCAGTCGATCATGTTAATTAGGCACTTGCTGGTTTAGCATAGAGTACTATTATATTTCCAAAAATAATTAAAACAACACCAATAAGGCCAATCCAGCTCCATTGGTAGTTTTCGAAAAAAGTTGAAAGTAGTAGTGCAATAGTTGGCGTAAAAATATTGACATAAGAGGCCTTATCAGCACCTATATTACCCACCAGTTTAAGATAGACACCAAAACCAATAACAGATCCAACTAATGCTAGGTAAAGAAGAGAGACAATATAGCTATAACTTGTACTTAGGCTGAAACTAATATCGCTGATACTGACATAAGCAACAATAATTATTGCCCCATACAGCATACTAAAAGCATTACTCTGAACTAAAGGCATTTTTCTTGCTTGTAATTGACCTGATAATAACATACCTATTGATGCAAAGAAAGTAGCAAGTAGCATCCAAAGAAACCCTTTTACAATTCCTGTTTCAAGTGACCACTGAGTATTACTAATTTCATTTGAAAATATAATAGATAATCCAAATATTCCTACTATTGCTCCAATTAGTATAGGTAATCTAATAGGTTTATTAAAAAATATAAACCCGTTAAAGACAGTAAACAAGGTAAGTGTAGAAAAGATAAGACAAACTAAACCTGATGCTAAATAAAAAGTTCCAAAGTAGGCGCAAACATAGTTAATACAAAATAGAAAAAATCCTAATAAAAGCCAACTAGCATGTTCTCGCCAAGAAAAAGAAAGATTAAGACCGCGAACATAACACCATATAAAGAGCATCAAAGAAGCAAGTAAAAAGCGCCATGCTATTGATACCTGGGGAGCAACATCTCCTAACTGAAAGCTAATAGCAAGCCAAGATGAACCCCAGGCAAGAAGGACTATGAAATAAAGGACTGCATTCATGAATTATCGATGAGACAGAAAGACTTCAATAGCTAATCTGCGGCTAAAAATCCCATATTGTGCTGGTTGATCATGTCTAGCGCAATACCGCCACCACGAGCCACACAAGTCAGCGGATCGTCAGCAATGCTGACTGGTAGATTGGTTTCGCTATTAATTAGCTTGTCAAGGCCCTCTAACAGTGCGCCACCGCCAGTAATGACCAGGCCATTTTGCGCAATATCCGAAGACAGCTCAGGTGGCGTTTGCTCTAACGCTGTTCGTACAGAGTTGATAATCATAGCGAGTGGCTCGGCAAGCGCTTCTAAAATACGCATTAGTCCACCAACGGTCAGTGAATATGAACCTGCTATTGAAACGAGTCGAGAACGAGTCTTCTTGTTCCAGCCACCTCCTGCAATAAGGGCAGCAATGATTGAATGGTCTAGCGGTGTTAATTTTTGGCGGGTGTCTTCAACCCATGGCGTTTGCTTAGGCGCAGCATACAATAAGTCGACGGTAATTGTTCCTAAATATTTTTTGACTAATGCAGCATCTTCAGAAGAAGCCATTGGGCTAGCAAGCAGTTGTGTATACCGTCGTCGCATTGCTCTTT
>DUCF01000052.1:34393-92030 GCA_012959965.1 Candidatus Thioglobus sp.
GGTATCGTCAAAGACGTCACCGCCGATTCTAATTGAATCCGAGTAAACGATTCCGTTTAAAGACATAATTGCAATTTCAGTTGTACCACCACCCACATCAATCACCATTGCACCTGAAGGCATGTCAATTGCCATGCCAGCACCAAGAGCGGCTGCCATTGGCTCTTCAATGAGGTAAACGTCTCGTGCGCCAGCGCCAACAGCGCTTTCTTTAATAGCACGACGCTCGACTTGAGTGGCGCCACAAGGTACGCAAATAAGCACTTTAGGACTTGGTGAGAAAAAACCCGATCTCAGTACTTTACGCATAAAGTATTGCAGCATTTTTTCTGTTACCTTGAAATCAGCAATCACACCATCCTTCATTGGTCGAATGGCTTCGATAGCACCCGGGGTTCTGCCCAGCATGTTTTTAGCATCTTGCCCGACGGCAATAACAGTCGACTCCATTGCGCCTCTTTCGTGTCGTAGGGCGACAACCGAAGGCTCATTTAAGACGACTTTTCCATCCATATAGATAAGCGTATTTGCAGTACCTAGGTCGATAGATAGATTTTGGCCCTTGAAGAAGTTAAACATAGTGAAATTCCCTGCTAGATATTGATAAAATGCTCAGCTATATATAGATAAAACGCTCAGAAGGAATAATATAACCTGCTGGGTCTAAATAGACAATAGCGAAGGTCAAATAAATATGAAAATAAAGCAAAAACACTTGATAGATAGCATTTTTTCTGCACTCCAATACATCTCTTATTATCACTCGCCAGATTTCATTAAAGCGATGGTTGAGGCCTATGAAAAAGAGAGCAATGTGGGCGCTAAAAATGCCATTGGTCAAATTCTCATCAATTCAAAGATGTGCGCTTTTGGTAAGCGACCGCTTTGTCAAGACACCGGTATTGTCAATATATTTTTAGAAGTGGGCATGGATGTGCAATGGGACGCAGAGCTTTCTGTTGATGAAATGATTAACGAAGGCGTTAGAAAAGCCTATACCCACCCAGACAACCCGCTTAGGGCTTCCGTTGTGAATGACCCGATATTTAGCAGAGTAAATACCAAAGACAACACCCCAGCAGTCATCCACACCAAAATGGTGAAGGGCGATAAACTGGATGTGATTGTTGCCGCAAAAGGTTGTGGCTCTGAAAATAAAGCTAAATTTACCGTGCTTAATCCCAGTGAGAACTTAAGCGATTGGATTTTAAAAACAATTCCTACCATGGGTGCGGGCTGGTGTCCTCCAGGCATACTGGGAATTGGTGTTGGCGGTACGCCGGAAAAAGCGATGTTAATGGCCAAAGCGTCACTAATGGATCCGATTGATATTAACGAAGTCAGAGCTAAAGACAATCCATCTGAGATTGAAAAGTTGCGACTTGATTTATTCGAAAAAGTAAACAACTTGGGTATTGGTGCACAAGGTTTGGGCGGTTTAACAACCGTGCTTGATGTTAAGATTCAAGATTACCCAACGCACGCCGCTTCTCAGCCGGTTGCGATTATTCCAAACTGCGCAGCCACCAGACACGTTCATTTCACCCTTGACGGTTCAGGCGTAGCGCAATTACCAGAAGTTGATTTTGATCTCTATCCTGATTTGGAGATGGACTATTCAAAGTACATTAAAGTTGATTTGAATACGCTGACGCGCGAGCAAATGCAAGATTGGAATATTGGTGATACATTACTATTAAGCGGCACCATTATTACTGGACGAGACGCGGCTCATAAAAGATTGAATGATATGGTTGAGTCTGGTGAAGGTTTGCCAGAAGGTGTTGATTTTGACAATAAGTTTATCTATTACGTTGGCCCAGTCGACGCAGTTGGTGATGAGGTGATCGGTCCTGCCGGCCCAACAACCGCAACTCGAATGGATAAGTTTACCGATATGATGTTGGAAAATACTGGCATTCTTGGCATGATTGGCAAAGCGGAGCGTGGCCCGAAAGCGGCTGAAAGCATTAAAAAACATCAGGCAAGTTATTTAATTGCCGTCGGTGGCGCCGCCTACCTTATTTCTAAGTCCATTAAAAAAGCCAAAGTTTTGGCTTTCGAAGAAATGGGCATGGAAGCCATTTATGAGTTTGAGGTAGAAGACATGCCGGTTGCTGTTGCTGTTGATACACGGGGCAATAACATTCATAAAATTTTTAGTCAAATACCGGTTACTGAGATTAAGTAATGTATGTTGTCATTTTCACTGCCAAATTAAAACAGCTTGATGAGGGTTACTATGAGACTGCCGCCAAACTTAAAGAGGTGGCTTTTGATCAGTACAATTGCATCAAGTTTGTTTCGTGCACCGAAGGCGATTCGGAGATAAGCAATTCCTATTGGCATTCTTTAGAGGATATAAAAAATTGGAAGCAACATGCTGATCATCTGCAGGCACAAGAAAAAGGCAAGCGAGAGTGGTACGAATCTTATGAAGTGCAAGTGAGTGAAGTTTTAAGAGAATATAAGTACTCAGATTAAAGCGCTTAATCCTAGCGTATAATTCGCGCTGAAGTTGATCGGGTAGTCGCTGGTGGTGTTTGCCATCAGAGGAAAGTCCGGGCTCCATAGGGCAAAGTGCTAGTTAACGGCTAGGCGCAGTGATGCGACGGAAAGTGCAGCAGAAAAGAAACCGCCTACTTGTAGGTAAGGGTGAAATGGTGCGGTAAGAGCGCACCGCGCACTTGGTGACAAGTGTGGCAAGGTAAACCCCACTTGGAGCAAGCTCAAATAGGAAGGCATTGGCGTGGCTCGCGCTGTCTTCGGGTAGAGTGCTAAAGGTGCTTGGTGACAAGTACCGTAGATGAATGACTATCTTGATTTCGGTCAGACAGAACCCGGCTTATAGATCAACTTCATTTCTTTTGGACCTTATTTGGTTTTGTTGCTATAATCACGGAAAAGTGATTTTCAGTTTTTATACGGGCGGCGATATGACATATTTGTATTTAGCACTAGCCATTGTTACCGAGGTAATTGGCACCAGTTTGCTGAAAGAAACGGACGAGTTTACAAAGCTTGCCCCTAGTGTCATTGTCATTGTTTGCTATCTATTTTCATTTTGGCTATTAACCCTCACCCTAAGAGAGATGTCTGTTGGTGTGATGTATGCCATTTGGTCGGGCCTTGGTATCGTTTTGGTGGCCGCTGTAGCGGCTATTTATTACAAGCAAGTCCCCGATTTAGCGGCTATTATTGGCATGGCATTAATCATTATTGGTGTTCTGGTTATTCACCTGTTTTCCAGTTCAACACAACATTAGATTCATTCTTTTGTCTGCACAAGTTCAGTTTATTTGAAGATAAAAAACTTCTGAATAAAGTGAGAATTAATGCCTGTAACAGAAGAAACTTTAGTTCTATTGATGCTCCATTGAATTTTTATCTATTATTCGGCTTAAAATATTAACTATTAATCTATTTTTGGTGTGATAATAAGAACATGTTTAAATTAGACGAAAGAGACATTCAAATTCTTGCCATTCTTCAAGAAGAGGGAAGGATTACCAAAACAGCTTTGGCGGAGCGCTTGAGTTTATCCTTGACGCCTTCATGGGATCGCTTACAGCGCCTTGAAGAAGCTGGCATTATTAACGGCTACAGTTCGCGACTTTCATCTAAATTTATGAAAAACTTCCACTTGGTAATTACCGAGGTGGAGTTAGAAAGCCATAAAGACGGTGAATTTGACCGTTTTGAACAAGCCATTATTAGTTTTGACGAAGTACAGTCTTGTTGGTCTGTTGGTGGTGGTTTGGATTATATTCTGCGCGTCTTGGTGGAAGATGTTGCTGGTTACCAAGCCTTTATAAATAAAGTGTTAAAAGCCGACATCGGCCTCCGTCGTTATTTTAGTTACGCCGTTATTGATAGTATCAAAGACGACAATACCGTACCTGACAGCCTGATTCGCAATTCCTCTGTAGCCAAGTAATTTACACCTCGTTGCTCGACCCAGTTTTTGCGCTATTTAATTCGTCCAATAGTTGCACGATCGATACTGTTGTTGTCTTGAAACCCCCTAACGTCGATAAAAGACTCTCGCATGAGTCGCATAATCTCCTTTTGCTGGTTGTAGCCATGCTCAAGCAAAAGATAGCCACCCGAGTTTAACTGCTTAGGCGCTTGTTCGATAATCGTGCGAATATCATCGAGGCCATCCACGCCAGAAATAAGGGCGCTAATCGGCTCAAATTTCAGGTCCGCCAGATGAGGATCATTGTCCTTAACATAAGGTGGGTTACTAATAATTAAGTCAAAAATTTGATTGGGTACGGCATCAAGCCAATTGCCATGACTAAACTCAATTTCTGTTGCCGTATTTTGCGCATTAGATTTTGCTACTTCTAAAGCACCTTCAGACTGATCGGTTGCACTTACTTTCCAGTTAGAGCATTTATCCGCTAACGTGATGGCGATAATACCACTACCCGTACCCAAATCCAGTACTTTTATTGACTCACTTGAATCGAATAAATCAAGGGAAATGTCAATTAAAAGCTCTGTTTCTGGTCGTGGAATTAAGGTGTCTGTTGTCACCTTGAAGTCTAGGTGGTAAAAACCCTTTGAGCCTGACAAATAAGCAAAAGGCTCACCACTTTGTCGTTTCTGGATAAGGATGTCAAGCCTTGCTAACTCAGTTGCGCTAATCTTATGGTTTGGATTGGCGTACAAAGAAGATTTTGAGAAATCTAGTGCCAAACTAAGCAGTTCCTCGATATCAATAATGTCGCTACGAAGAAAGTCTTGAATTGTTTTTGCCCTAGACATAGAGTGTCACATGGGGATTCATTATTGCGCCTGAACCTCGGCAATGGCTTGTGGTGCAACAACTACTTGTGTTGTTTTTTGTTTTGAATCTACTAAGTTTTTAAGTGCTACTATCAAACCAAGACCGATGAAGGCGCCAGGCGGTAAAAGAGCAATCAAGCTGCCTTGGTAGTCGTCAACAAATGTCATTGTTAGAGTGGCGCCAAACTCGCCAAATAATAAATCCGCCTGGTCAAATAAGGTGCCGTTACCCAAGATCTCTCGCATGGCTCCGAGAAGTACCAATACCGCCGTAAAGCCAATACCCATCATCAGGCCATCAACGACAGATCGATCCCAACTATTTTTTGAAGCAAACGCTTCGGCGCGACCCAAAATCGCGCAGTTGGTGACAATCAGCGGGACGAAAATACCAAGGATTAAATACATATCGTAGAAAAACGACTGCATGATTAGGTCAACAATGGTGACAAACGAGGCGATCAGCAATACAAAAATAGGAATTCTAACTTCTTTACGAATGTGGTTGCGAAATAGTGATACCGTTACATTAGAGGCAACCAAAACGAAAGTTGTTGCCAAGCCCAAACTAATCGCGTTCACAACATTATTGGTAACAGCTAATAATGGACATAATCCCAACAAGGCAACTAAGGCTTGGTTGTTGTTCCAAAGACCGTTACGCGTTATTTTTAAGTAATCTTGCATATCCTAAGTATTATATCAACAAGCAAGTGAGAAAAATCGAGATGATGTCGCCATTTTGAAAAACCCAATATTATTATTCAGTGGCCAAAATATCGATAATTTTTTTGTATAAATAAGCATACAAAGGAAATATTTGGCTTGAAATAGTAAATTTTGATGGTTTATTTACCCTGCTTTTGTTGGTCTCGTCTAGGCGAATTTTTAGGTGTTTTCGTTGCCTCTCTTCAGATTACATTGAGTGAAGCCTTAACTTCGTTCATAACAACCATAGTGGTGAATCTAACCATATTGGACTCTGCAAAGAAATACTCTTGTGTGAACCGCTCGTATTCCTCTATATCGTGCACCAACAGAATCAAAACGAAAGCAAATTCACCCGTGACGTAGTAGCATTGTTGTACGCAACTGGCCTCACGCATTTTGAGTTTGAATTCATTAAGCGATGCAATGTTTTCTCGCTCAAGAACCACATTGGTGATAATCGTCAAATTGCGCTCGAGGTGTTTTGCCGACAGTATGGCCACTTCTTTTTTAATCACGCCGCTATCCCGCAGATTTTTTAGGCGTTTTTGCACTGCTGCAGGCGATAGGTTGACTTCGTTGCTAATGACTTCTGCGGTGAGACGTGAATTATTCTGAACGATACGCAGAATATTGTAATCCAATTTATCCATTTAGATGAAATTTGTAATGTTGAATAGTATTCTATATTGATTTAGTAATGATTGGCGCAAAACTTGAGAGGCCAGATTATTCTATATTGTTTAGATAAAATTCGTAACATTAAATAGTATTCTTTATTAATTTAGTGGTATTTAAAACAAAATTTAAAGAATTAACTCGTTAATTCGCTCTATATTGTTCTTTTGATTAGTAAATGTAACTGATACACTGATGCTGGAACAAAACACACTGCTACCATTACAAGACCGCCTTAAATTAATACGCCATGCTTTTCATCGACAGCCAGAACTTGGGTTTCAAGAGGTGCAAACAAAAGAAAAAATTGTGCAATTTTTGCAACAAGCCGGCCTAGAAGTGCACGAAGGCGTTGGTGTGGTGGGTGTTCTAAGCTGTGGTGGCTCCAAACGCATGATCGGAATACGTTCCGATATGGACGCCCTGCCGATTCACGAAACTACAGGTCTTGACTACGAATCTCAAACAAAAGGTGTGATGCATGCTTGCGGGCACGATGGGCATATGACGATGTTGCTCGGAGCAGTTAAAATACTAGCAGAAGAAAAAGGCTTTGATGGTACAGTGGTTTTCCTGTTTCAACCTAACGAAGAAAACGGTCTTGGTGCGCGTGCAATGATAGATGAAGGGGTGCTTGAGCAGTTTCCACTAGAGGAGATTTACGCTATTCATAATTTACCGGGCGCACCTTTGGGTCAAATATCTACACGACCTGGCTTCATTTGCAACAGCGAAAGCCTATTTGAGTTTACTATCGTCGGACAAGGCGGTCACGCTTCAATGCCCCAACTTGGTGTTGACGTGATTCTGGTTGGAAGTGAGCTGGTGCAGGCACTACAAAGTATTGTCGCGCGTAAATTAGCGCCAGATACCGCTGCTGTGGTTTCAGTTACCGAATTCACTTCCGATGGTAAACGTAATGTATTACCGGGCAGGGCGACACTTAAGGGTGACGTGCGTGCGCGCTCGGCAGAAGACCGAGAAAACATTGAACAATTCATGCGCCAAATTGCAAATGGTGTGGCGATGACGCATAATGTTGAAATCCATTTCAGTTTTAATACAGAAGTCGTCGAAACGGTCAATGCTGTTTTGCCAACAAATGCTGCCATCCATGCCGCAGAAGCGCTTAGTTATGAAGTGATTCCCGACAGGGAGCCGATGAGTTTTACAGAAGACTTTGCCTACTTTTGCAACGCTATTCCAGGCTGTTTGCTTCTACTCGGCAATGGAGAAGAAGGCATGTCGGGGCGTCCACTGCATGCCTCTGATTATGATTTTAATGACGCCCTTTTGACGATAGGGGCAAAGTTCTGGACCCAATTGGTGCGAGATCGACTCCCTCAAAATATATAATTCACACATATAAGGAAAATTAATAATGACAACTGTATTTGCTAACGCCACAATTAACCATACCTTAGGCAAGCCAAACTCTCACAATGCTGCATTCGAAGTGCTGCCACCTCAAGGTTTTTCAGCTGCAATTAAAGAAATTTCTCAATGGGAGGGCTATATACCAACACCACTTCATAGCCTGAATGGTATTGCTACAAGTTTGTCTGTGGCTGAAGTATTGTACAAGGACGAAGGCCCGAGATTTGGTTTGGGTAGTTTTAAGGCGTTGGGCGGTTCGTATGCTGCACTTAAGGTTTTGCAGCGTGAGATCTCCACAGCACTGAATAGCGAAGTGAGTCTTGAGAGTATCCGTACTGGTAAATATAAAAATGAGGCAGCGAAAATCACCTTGGTTTCTGCAACTGACGGCAATCATGGCCGCTCACTGGCATGGGGTTGTCAGCGTTTTGGCGCACCATGCAAAATCTATATTCATGCAGAGGTGAGCGAAGGTCGGGCAGAGGCAATGCGTGACTTAGGCGCAGAAGTGATTCGCATAGATGGAGATTACGATGACTCAGTAGATCTTGCTCGTAGTGAGGCTGAGGAGAACAATTGGTTTGTTGTATCAGATACCTCTTGGCCTGGATATTTTGAGCCACCTCGTGACGTTATGCACGGTTACGGCGTGATGATGCATGAGATTAGTGAGTCTCTAACTCAGGCGCCAACCCATGTTTTTATTCAAGGGGGTTGCGGTGGTTTTGCGGGCTCGGTCTGTGCATCTATCCGCCAGACTTGGGCTGATCAAATGCCAAGAGTTGTGATAGTTGAACCTCATATTGCCAACTGCTTATTTGAGAGCTCCAAGGCAAATAAAGCACTGTTCGTTAAAATTAACGAAGAAAGTATTATGGCCGGTTTGTCTTGTGGAGAGGCGTCAGGTTTGGCGTGGGATGTCATTGCCGAAGAGGTAAGTGATTTTGTCACCATTCCTGAGGCAGTTGTTGCACCTACAGTTAGATTACTAGCCAACGCTGAAAGCGGCGATACTGTTATTGAGGCGGGTGAAAGTGCAGTGGCTGGACTTGCCGCGCTTATCTGTGCGGCCAAGCAAAGCAATATCCGCGATCAACTCGGCTTGGATGGGTCATCTCGGGTGTTGTTATTTGGCTCTGAAGGGGTAACCGATAGAGCAATATTTGATGAAATTATGACAGGAGACGACTATGGTTAATGCGCCTGAACGCGGCTTTCAAGTCTCGGAGTTTGAGGCGCGTTTACAGCGTGTTCAAAGTTTGATGGCAGCTGATGGTTTGGATGGTATTTTGCTTATGACAGAGCCAGAGGTGCGCTACTTTAGTGGCTTTCACACTCTTTTTTGGCAAAGCCCCACACGCCCTTGGTTTTTATTTATTCCGATTGATGGTAAACCGATAGCTGTCATTCCAGAAATTGGTGCTGCGTTGATGCGTGAAACATGGGTTGAAGATATTCGCACATGGAGTGCACCTTCACCAGATGATGACGGCATTAGTCTGCTACTGGATCTACTCAGCCCATTGTCAAAGCGTAGTGCTCGCTTAGGCATTATGAAAGGGCACGAGACTAGCTTGCGCATGCCGCTCGCTGATTACGAGCGATTGATGGCATCTCTTCCAGGTCTCGATTTGGTTGATGCTACCAGTATGGTTCGCAGCTTGAGAATGGTAAAATCCGAAGCTGAGATTGAAAAAATCGCCCATATTTGCACAATTGCCTCAAATGCTTTTGCGCGTGCACATGAGATTTTTTATGAAGGCCAGCCTTTTGCAGAAGTGTTTAGAGCTTTTCGAATGGAGTGCTTGGCCCAGGGGGCGGACGATGTGCCTTATTTGGCAGGAGGCGCTGATATTGGCGGATATCAGGACATTATTTCACCACCTTCACAGCGCTTGTTGCAAAAAGGTGATATTTTGATGCTGGATACTGGCGCAACCTTTGATGGCTATTATTGTGACTTTGACCGTAATTATGCAATAGGAAAAGACGACCGATTATCCCGCCGAGCGCATGACACGTTATGGCGTGCTACTGAAGCTGGATTGGCTGTTGCAAAGCCAGGAACAACGTGTCGAGAATTATTTCAAGCAATGGCCAAGGTTATTGCAGAAATGGATTGCCCCGAAGGCGATGTTGGACGAATGGGGCACGGCTTGGGTATGCAATTGACCGAGCAGCCCTCTCATGCGGCTTTTGACGAAACGGTATTAGAGGAAAATATGGTTATTACTCTGGAGCCATCCCTGGGCTACGGTGATGGACGTATCATGGTGCACGAAGAAAACATTGTTGTGCAAAATGGTGCGCCACGTCTATTGTCTAGGCGTGCTGACCAGGTATTGCCCATTATTGGCAGGAATTGATATGAAGTTAGATTTCGTAACAGATGGGGGTATCGGTAGTAAGGCTACTTTAGGCTTGATCGTCTTGCAGACCGATGAAACCCTTGAATTTGAATTGGCAAAAGTATTGCCAAAAAAGGGTGTGGCACTTTATCACAGTCGTATTCCAATGTGTAATGAAGTTAATTCCGACACACTAAAGCAGATGCAAATTGACATACCGAATTCTGCTGCGCTTTTACCGCCCGCACTTGCGTTTGATGTTATAGGTTATGGCTGCACTTCTGGGGCTTGTCTTATTGGTCCTGAAGCTGTGCGTGATGCCGTACAACAGGCGCATCCTGAAGCCAAAGTCACCGATCCGATGAGTGCAATTATTGCGGCCTGTGAAGCGCTAGGTGTAAAAAGACTAGGATTTCTCACGCCTTACGTTGCAGAAGTTTCTGCGCAGATGCGGGAAAAGCTTGAAGCCTCGGGTTACAGCGTTGTGGCTTTTGCTTCTTTTGAGGAGACAGAAGATAAAGTGGTTGCTAAAATTTCTGAAGACTCCATTCTTGAGGCGATTGAATCTGTTGCTGCTCAAGCGCCGTGTGACGCAGTGGTTGTTTCTTGCACCAGTTTGCGCACAACGGGCCTGGTTGAAGAGGCAGAGGATCGCATAGGAAAGCCTGTTATTTCGAGCAACCTAGCTATGGCGTGGCATATGATGACGCTGGCTAACTTGCCACAAACTCAAGAACAATTTGGTAAGTTGCACGCGCTTATCACATAGTGATAACAGCTCTTCCAATCTGAAGAAAAATGACAAAGGTATTAACCAACGAGCAGATAGAGCAATACAATGAAATGGGTTTTATTTCACCGATTCGAGTGATGCCTGAAATCGATGCTCTAGAAATAAAAAATCAGATTGAAGAGGCTGAGAAAAACTTCTCTTATGAAATTCACGCCCAAAGTCGGAACAACCTTCATCTCTCTTTTGCTTTTCTTGATGCTCTAGCGCACCATGATATAGTTGTGGGTGCTATGGAGGACTTGATGGGCCCCGATCTTGCTTTATGGGCATCGGTGATGTTTATCAAAGAGCCGTCGTCTAATCACTATGTGAGCTGGCATCAGGACGGCACGTATATGGGCATGAATAGCAATGATTTTGCCACGCCGTGGATTGCGTTGACGCCGAGCACAATCGAAACGGGCTGTATGTCGATGATTCCGGGTAGTCACAAACAAAGCATTCAGACCCATGAGGATACTTTTGAGGATAACAACATCCTCACTCGTGGTCAAGAAATTCAAGACATTAAAGAATCTCAATCCGTTAACTTAATCCTAAAGCCGGGTGAGATGTCGATCCACCACGGCGCCATTATTCATGGCTCTCGACCCAATAAAAGCACACAAAGACGTATCGGATTTGCTTTGCAATCCTATATGCCACCTCATATTAAGCAAGTGGTTGGGGAAAATATGTGGATGCATATCTGTGGCAAACAACGACAAGACCAAAATGGTGTTAATTTGATTAGACCGAACTTTGATATGGACCCAGAGGCTGTTGCTCAGCGCAAAAAAGTAGATGAAAATTTATCAAGTATTCTTTATAAGGGGTCCAAAATCACGCGGCATTATTAGCTTATTATGGCTTTACAGAAACCGGTAATGGCTCATAATAGAGAATTCTAGTGCATATTTTTTGTTTGATTCTTATTTACATCAATTAAGTGACCCAACTAAATGAATAAAAAACAAGCCTTGGTAGGTGCGAATTGGCTCCATAAACATATCGACGATAAAAATCTGGTGATTTTGGACGCAAGTATGGACAAAGTCCTAGGCAAAGAACCCATTGTCTACGACAGTTTTTACTGTATTCCGAATGCGCAAAAGTGCGATATAGAAAGCAATTTTCATAATGTTGGCAGCACTCAACCCAATACTATGCCAACTGTAGAACAATTTACATTTGAAGCGCAGAGGCTGGGAGTTAATGCTAATAGCGTCATTATTATCTATGATAACCAAGGAATTTATTCGGCGCCTCGAGCGTGGTGGATGTTTACATCTATGGGGCATAAGAATGTTTATGTGCTTGATGGCGGATTGCCTGAGTGGCGTGGTAAAGGCTATGCGACAGCTGAATGTTATGACTCAAAGCCCAAAGGTGACTTTGTGGGGAGGTGTATACCGGACACGGTTTGTAATTCTGAAGCTGTACTCAATGCGATTGATGATGAGGCCAAAACCATTGTTGATGCACGAGCAAGCGCGCGTTTTACAGGCTTGGCGTCTGAGCCACATCAGGGGTCACGTAGCGGACATATCCCAAAATCTATCAATATTCCTTTTCTTGATTTACTGCTGGGATTTCGATATAAATCGCCCGAAGATATTAAAGAAATTTTTTCCCAGCAAGAGGCTTTGGATAAAGCGCTGATATGCTCGTGTGGTTCGGGAATTACCGCCTGCGTAGTGATATTGGCCGCAACTATTATTGATATTGAGAATTTATGTCTTTATGATGGCTCTTGGAGTGAGTGGGGAGGCGATCCTAAACTTCCTATTGAATAATCACTAAATATACCTATTAAAAAATTATGATAATTAGACCATATCAAGAATCTGATTGGATTGAGTTGTGGCCAATCATTGAAAGGGTGTTTCGTGAAGGTGAAACTTATGCATTTTCTCCCGATATCACAGAGCAAGAGGCCCACAAGGCTTGGATAGAGCTACCTATGAAAACATGGGTCGTTGTTGGGGTTGATAATCAGCTTTTAGGTACATATTACATAAAAGCAAACCAGCTGGAGCTAGGCTCGCATGTGTGTAATTGTGGCTATATAGTTTCAGAGAGTGCAAGAGGAAAAGGCTTGGCAACGAGTATGTGTGAGCACTCTCAAACATTAGCTAAAGAACTAGAATTTAGAGCCATGCAATATAATCTTGTCGTTTCAACAAACAAAGGTGCAATTCGTTTGTGGGAAAAACTTGGGTTCCTTATAGTTGGAAACTTGCCGAAAGCATTTAAGAGCAAGAAAGCCGGCTATGTTGATGCGTTTATAATGTATAAAGTATTAGTTACTCGTTAGCCGTCATGCACTATCAAGATGTTATCAGTTATTGGTTTTCTGAAAAAAGTCAAAAACATTGGTTTAACTCCACACCTGAAATTGACGCTGAAATTAAGGAAAAATATGAAGGCTTGTGGCAAAGTTCAGCTGCAGGGAGGTTTGATTCATGGCAAGAAACAGCCAAAGGCTCTCTGGCTCTCATTATCGTGCTAGATCAATTTCCGCTTAATATGTTTCGCGGAGAAGCCAAAAGTTTTCAAACAGAACAGCAAGCAATTGATGTGGCTTTAAAGGCAATTGATGATGGTTTTGATAAAAGATTGAGCACGGTAAGACTTTCTTTTTTATTGATGCCATTAATGCACAGTGAAAAACTTGAAGACCAAGAATTATCAGTAAAGTTGTTTGCAGATCATAATTTAGCCGACAATCTTAAATTTTCTCAACACCATAGGGATTTAATCATAGAATTTGGTCGTTTCCCTCATCGAAACGCAATACTCGAACGAGAAAGTACTCAAGCAGAGCTCGATTATTTGGCTTCAAAGCGTGCATTTATGGGATGATTGGCGCTTTTTAAGCGACAAGCCATAAAGACATCAATGAGTAGCACATTAAATATCGTATTATTTGAGCCCGAAATACCCAACAATACTGGCAGTATTATTCGTCTATGTGCCAATATGGGTGCGACACTGCATTTGATTAAACCTTACGGTTTTGAAATTACCGACAAGCGTCTGCGAAGAGCGGGATTGGATTACAAAGATCTCATGTGTATGGTGGAGTACGACGACTTTGATGACTATCTTGATAAAGCCAATTCCGGTCGTATTTTTGTTGTCAGCTCAAAGGTGCAAACAAATTACGCTGAAGTGAGTTACCAGAAAGGCGATTCTTTTTTGTTTGGCAGAGAGACTAGTGGTTTGCCAGATGGTATTCGTAATCAGTTTGAAGGTATAACATTGCCGATGCAAGAGAATTCCCGCAGTTTAAATTTAGCGAATTGCGCCTCAATTGTGGCTTATGAAGCTTGGCGTCAGCTTAATTTTTGCAAGCTGTAGGCGTTATTAAAATCTTTGATTGTTGCTACTTTCTTTCCAGAAAGTTGAACTCTTTTTAGTAGCAGAGATCCTTTTCCTGTTGCCACTTCACACAGTCCTTTTTCAAGGTTAATGACTTCCCCTGGTTTTTTGTTGTGATTGGATTCAACAATTTCAGCCTCTAGAATGCGTAGCGTTTTATCTTCAAATTGCAGGCTTTGCGCTTTACACTGTGCAATAGGGTATGGATTAAAAGCGCGAATCATACGGTCAATCTCAATGGCTCCTTGACTCCAATTAATCCAAGACTCTTGCTTGTTTAGCTTCTGCGCATAAGTAACACCGTTAGTCTCTTGCGGCACAGGAGTTAAATCGGCCAAATTATTAAGCGCTTCGAGAATACTCTGGGCACCTATTATGGCCAGTTTGTCGTGCAGGGATTCGGCGGTATCGGTTGGCAAAATCACGCACTTCTTTTCAAGCAGCACATCGCCTGTATCCAGTCCTTCGTTCATTTGCATGATAGCCACACCTGTCTCGCTATCACCTGCAAGTATTGCTCTTTGAATAGGTGCCGCACCGCGCCAACGCGGTAATAATGAGGCATGAATATTGAGGCAGCCAAACTTTGGCGTATCAAGCGCTGTCTTTGGCAAAATTTGACCGTAGGCAACCACCACCATTACGTCAGCATTGTGCTCGGAAAGTTCAGCTTGTGTCTCTACGTCGTGGAAACTTTTCGGCTGAAAGACGGGCAAATTGTACTCTTGCGCATAAACTTTAACCGGGCAAGCGCTCATTACCTTGCCACGACCTTTTGGTCGGTCGGGCTGGCAATAGACGGCGACAATTTCATGCTTGAATTTGTTAAGGGTGTCAAGCGTCTCAACAGAGAAATCGGGCGTACCTGCAAAGATGATTTTCAAGAGGGTTTCCTCGGTTGCGCTACTTTAGTGAAGATCGCGCCGTTTTAATTGCTAGAGAAACCTGTTCTGGTGCCGTGCCACCCAAATGGTTACGTGCATTAAGCGAGCCTTCTAGTGAGATAAAATCAAAGATATCCGCCTCAATTGTTCTGTCGAACGATTGCAACTCTTTAAGGCTTAATTCACTTAAGTCTTTGCTTTGAGTGATAGCATAGGCAACAGTATTACCAACCACGTCGTGGGCGTCTCGAAACGGCATGCCTTTCTTTACGAGATAGTCTGCCAAATCTGTCGCTGTGGTATAGCCTTTCAGTGTTGAACTGCGCATGGTTTCGGTATTAGCCTTGATGGTTGGCACCATGTCCCCGAAGACACGTAAGCAAGCTTGTAGTGTTTCCACGGTGTCAAATAGCGGCTCTTTGTCTTCTTGGTTATCTTTGTTGTAAGCCAGCGGTTGACCTTTCATTAGGGTTAACAACGCAATTAAGTTGCCATTAACACGCCCTGTTTTGCCACGAACCAACTCGGGCACATCGGGGTTTTTCTTTTGTGGCATGATCGACGAGCCCGTGCAGAAGCTATCCGGCAGGGTGACAAAATTAAATTGTGCACTTGACCAAAGAATGAGTTCTTCAGAAAAACGCGATAAATGCATCATAATCAAACTGGCATTAGAGCAGAACTCAATGGCAAAATCACGATCACTGACAGCATCAATGGAGTTGGCGCAAATGCGTTCAAAACCCAATAGTTCCGCTGTGCGTTCACGATTGATCGGATAACTTGTGCCAGCGAGAGCGGCGGCACCAAGTGGCATGGTGTTAATACGCTTATAGCTATCTTCTAGGCGTTCATGGTCACGCTTAAACATTTCAAAATATGCTAATAAGTGATGACCAAAACTGACCGGTTGTGCTGCTTGAAGATGGGTAAACCCCGGCATAATTGTTGATTTTTCGCCTTCGGCAAGATCCAAAAGTGCATTTAATAGACGCAGTATTTCGTTATTAATTATTTGCACTTGATCGCGCAAATAAAGTCGTATGTCGGTTGCTACTTGATCGTTACGAGAGCGACCGGTGTGTAGTTTTTTGCCCGGCAAGCCGCAAAGTTCAGTAAGGCGAGCCTCAATATTCATATGTACGTCTTCTAAATCAATCGACCATTCGAATTGGCCGTTGCTGATCTCATCTTTGATGGCAGAAAGTCCATCTAGAATTTGTTTTAATTCTTCTTTGGTGAGTACGCCAATTTCACTAAGCATTGTTGCGTGGGCTTCAGAGCCTTCAATGTCATAGAAGGCAAGCACTTTGTCGAAAGTAACTGAGGCGCCAAAAATTTTGACAAATTCGTCGGTTGGCTCGTTAAAGCGGCCACCCCAAAGGTGATTAGTTTTGGAAGTCATTTATTTGTTAATTAATTAATTGATTGTTATTAAAGCTTGTGCGCTAATTATCCCTTTTATCGGCTGAAATATTCAAAATATTTATAAAAGCTTCTGCAAATGGGTATGGAATGTTGGGAATAGTCAACAATTCTTCAATATCGCTATCATTGACTAACATTGGAACTCAGTACCCGATAAAATATTGAGTGATAATGAAGCTCAAAACTAGAATGAAAAGAACTCTAAAAATTGCCACTCGAAAAAGTCCTTTAGCCCTTTGGCAGGCCGAATATGTAAAGTCGGAGTTGCAATCGTTGCATCCTAGGCTTGAAATTGAATTGATTAAGATGACAACCCAAGGCGATCAAATTCTTAACTCCCCTTTGTCAAAAATTGGTGGCAAAGGCTTGTTTATCAAGGAACTTGAAGTGGGAATGCTGGAAGGGCGCGCCGATATTGCGGTGCACTCAATGAAAGATGTGCCTTATGCCATCCCCGAGGAGTTTGAACTTGGTGCTGTAATGGCTAGAGAAAATCCTTTCGACGCCTTTGTGTCTAATAATTACAATCATTTGAGCGAATTACCACAAGGCGCGAGAGTTGGCTCTTGCAGCATGAGAAGAGTTGTGCAAATCAAAGCTATTAGACCCGACTTAGAAATTTTGGACCTAAGAGGTAATGTCAATACTCGTCTAAGAAAACTGGATGACGGTGAGTACGACGCGATTATTTTGGCTTGTGCCGGCCTAATTAGACTGGGTTTTGAGGGTAGAATTAAACACCCCTTGGATGCCGATACTTCTTTGCCAGCCGTTGGCCAGGGCGCCCTTGGTATTGAGATTAGAAAGGGCGACTGTGAAGTTGCCGAGCTTATCCAAGGCCTGATTGATCAAAACACAATGACGGCGGTTTTAGCTGAAAGGGCGATGAACGCGACATTAGAGGGTGGTTGCTCGGTGCCGATTGCAGGCTATGCGACACTTAATGGCGAAATACTGACACTCAAAGGCCTAGTTGGCAATGTCAGTTCGGGTGAAATGCTAACAGAAGAGTGTGTTGGCTCTGTTTCTGATCCTGAGGCTTTGGGACGATTGGTGGCCAATAACCTGATTGCCAAGGGTGCCAAAACATTACTAAGCGAGGATTAATATTATGGTTTTAACAAGTGACGAAATTAACAGTGCATTACAGAACTTGGATGGATGGCAAATTGTTGATGGCTATCTCTCAAAAGAATTTACATTTAAGGGTTTTATTCAGGCCATGGGATTTATGACTCAAGTGGCCATTCATGCGCAGGTTATGCAGCATCATCCCGAATGGTCCAATGTCTACAACAAGGTTAAGATTAATCTAACCACCCATGATGAGGACGGTATTACCGAGTTAGATGTCCGTTTTGCCGAGAAGGCGCAGCGCACTTATAGTGCTATGATTACTTGAGATGACAACGTTAAAAGCCATTGGCTACGACGGTAATGAGTTTGTTGCCTTTGAAAAACAAATACCCGAAGCTACTGGCAGGGATTTATTGGTCGAAATTAAAGCGATTTCTATCAACCCGATTGATAGCAAGGTCAAACACATGCTGGGTGGCAGTCTAGAAAAGCCATTAATTTTGGGCTTTGATGCTTGTGGTGTTGTCAAGTCGATTGGCGAGGGTGTAAGTCTCTTCAAGCCAGGCGATGAGGTTTATTATGCAGGCGATATGACACGCGACGGATCGAATGCCAACGTGCAGCTGGTTGATGAAAGAATCGTGGGCCATAAGCCCAATTCTCTTAGCTTTTCTGAAGCTGCGGCGCTACCATTATGTACAATTACTGCATGGGAGTCATTGTTTGATAGACTGGGTATTGATGAGGGTGACGTCGGTAAAAGTATTTTGTTGATTGGTGCCGCGGGTGGTGTTGGTTCTATTGCGATACAGCTGGCTAAGCAAGTTGCAGAATTAAAGGTAATTGCGACTGCCTCAAGGGTTGAGAGTAAGGACTGGTGCCTAAAAATGGGTGCCGATGTGGTGTTAGAGCATCATAATTTGGCAGCTCAACTGATGCAACAAAATGTAAAAGCACCCGATTTTATTTTGTGCATGGGCGTACCCGATGATTATATACAAGAGATGATTGCTGTGATCAGGCCACAAGGCTCAATTTGTTTGTTGGCCAATGCCAGAGAGGCGCTTGATATTAATCAATTAAAAGCCAAAAGCATTAAACTCGTATGGGAGATGATGTTTACTCGCTCAAAATTTGAAACCGAAGATATGAGGGAACAGGGGCAGGTGCTCAATACACTTTCTGGACTTGTCGATGACAATAAGATTAGCTGCACTGTAACGCATCAACTAAGCCCTATTAATGTCGCGAATATTACTGAAGCTCATAACATAATTGAAGCGAGCACTATGATTGGAAAGTTGGTGATTTCTAACGATTAGAAGGTAAGTAACTAATCAAACAGCGCGGCTACAAATTCCTTGCTTTTAAAAGGTCTTAAGTCGTCGATACCTTCGCCAACACCAATATAGCGAATGGGTAAATTGAGTGCATCAGAAATAGCAAATAGCACGCCGCCTTTTGCGGTGCCGTCGAGTTTGGTGACGCTAATGCCTGATAATTCAATTGTTTTGTTAAACTCACGGGCTTGTTGAATAGCATTTTGTCCAGAGCCCCCGTCGATAACTAACATTGTCTCGTGCGGCGCATCCTCGTGGTGCTTTTTGAGAACACGCTTGATTTTCTCTAACTCCTGCATCAAATTGTCTTGTGTGTGTAGTCGTCCTGCGGTATCTGCAATCAGGATATTGATGTTTTTGGCGAGTGCAGATTGATAGGCATCATAAACCACAGAGGCTGAATCAGCACCTGTTTTTTGTGCAACGACGGGAATATCGTTACGCTCCCCCCAAACTTTGAGCTGTTCAACGGCGGCCGCTCTAAATGTATCACCAGCAGCTAACATGACAGACTTTCCTTGATTTTGGAAAGATTTGGCTAATTTGCCGATGGTGGTGGTTTTGCCGGCGCCATTAATGCCAACCACAAGGATAACAAAGGTTGTGTCACTGTCAGTGATTAATTGATTGTCAGCAACAAGCAGCGATTCAAGTTCATCTTTCAGTAGCTGGTAAAGACTGTTTTCATCTTTCAGTGTTTTTCGTGAGGCTTTTTTGCGGATAGACTCCAATACTTTGTCGGTGGTATCAATGCCAATATCAGCGCTAATGAGTAACATCTCAAGCTCATCTAACAGGTCATCGTCAATTTGTTTTTTACCAAGTAAAACCGAAGCCAGGCCGTCGCCAAGACGTTGTCTGGATTTAAACAATCGATCCCTCAAGGAGGTTTTTTGAGTAGGTGCTTGTTCTTCTGAATTTTGATTTTTTTTGAAAAAACTTAACATGAGGCCTTTACACAATTTACGGTGATGAGATTTTACTATGCCCTCAACTTGCGTTGTCTAATTACTGAGGTGGTTGTTAAATATTCTTGGCAATAATAAGCAATAATTGGTCAATGGCCTGCATTTTTGACATTGCTTCCATCATCGGCCCCTTAAAGGCCAGTCCGCCAACGGTTAAGTGATACATAAAGTCATTTTCACCTTTTGAGATCATACGCCAGTCTTCGATGTCGGCAAAAAACTGGTAATCGACATCGACATCAATTGAAGAATCTGTAGATCTGGCACTATCAATCCAGGTGATAATCTTGCCTGATTTATCGATATGCAGCTCAATGCTTTGAAAAGAGTGGTTGACGAAGATTTGCACAATTTTGAAGTTTTTTCCGCCGTCATTTTCAACCCAGCCAGAGCTAACCAATTCACTTGGACCATCAGACTTGTTAAAGTCATCTGCCAGGGCATTTGTGTCCGCAAAAGAGGACTGCGCAAAGACGATAGCCAATAGTGTAACAATAATTGTTGTAAATTTCATTTTGGTTAATAATACTAAATGTGTTGAATCACTAACAATGTTATCACAGGGTGCTTTCAAAGTTACCAAAGATTCTTTATGTTTTGCACACTATTGAAAATAGGTATGATGTCATTATTTGTAGGAGTTGCTATGCTTTGGGTGAAGGCCTTTCATATCATTAGTGTGATTACTTGGTTTGCGGCACTTTTCTACCTGCCGCGCCTGTTTGTCTATCATTCAATGGCAGAGGATGAAGTCAGCATTGAGCGCTTTAAATTGATGGAGCGTCGACTCTACAAAGGTATCATGATGCCGAGCTTTGTCACCACCACCTTGCTTGGCTCTTGGATGCTGTATGACTACGCATGGCAGAGTTATTCCGCGGATCTTTGGCTGCATATTAAATTGGTATTGGTGTTGATTCTTGTTGCATATCATTTTTATTGTGGACACTTAGTACACGTTTTTGCAGAAGATAAAAATACACGCTCTGATCGTTTCTATCGCTGGATTAATGAACTTCCTACTGTTTTGCTTTTGGGCATAATAATCTTGGTAGTGGTGAAGCCTTTATAAGTCATAATATGTCCAATTATTATAATCTGGGGAGATTGAATGAGCACAATGATTGATGATGTAAAAGCCATGGATTCTTACATTAACCGCAAGGTTGATACTGAGTCTGTTGCCTCGTTTAAGGGTAACGAGCACATTATTAAACTCAACTTTACCTTTGATATCAAACTTATCCGCGAGGCGCTGGATGATATTAAATTAAAGTCCGAATTTAAAACAGCATGTTCGGGTTTTCACGCCTTGGCGATGACCAAAAGAAAAGGACACTCTGTTGACAACGACAAAGACCTGATAGGGCGATACTACACCCGCGTGGATGACTCTTACCAAGAAATTGCTAAAGATGAGTTGGTAGATGAGGCTGCATTCACTGAGTTGGTAGATGTATTCAGGGGTACTTATTTTGAGCATATTCATCAACAGCTTTCATCTCGCTACCCAATAGGCCGAGTTCGTATTCTTGAGAAGGGCGTCTTTAATTGCAACTCTTGGCATCGCGACCCAGAGCCGCGCATTCACATTCCGATCGTTACCAACCCGGGCGCTTTATTTATCGTTAACCATCACTGCACGCATTTGCCCGCAGATGGCTCTGTTTACTTTACCGACACTCGGGGTTACCATACCGCCCTTAATGGCGGTGACCAGCCAAGAACCCACCTTGTGGCTGCGCTTGCCTACCCAGAATACCAGCCTTAATTATGACAAGTCAATACGCCAAACTAAATATTGCAAACAAAGAGCCGACAGATTGTATCGACTTTAGAAGTGATACGGTCACTCTACCATCTGCAGAGATGTTTCAAGCTATGGTGGAGGCAAAATTAGGCGATGATGTTTATGGCGAAGATAGAGAGACCAACGATTTACAAGATTATGCGGCTGAGCTTTTAGGCAAAGAAGCCGCCCTGTTTTTTCCAACTGGGACACAAAGTAATCTCAGCGCTATTTTGTCGCACTGTCAGCGAGGCGATGAAGTGTTGATTGGTCGTGAGTACCATACCAATGTGTATGAGGCGCACGGTGCCTCGGTTCTTGGTGGTGTTGGTATTTGCACGATTGATACCAATCATCGTGGCAGCATCTCTGTTAAAGACATGCTTAGCCAAATTAAGGCCGACGATCCTCATTTTGGTATTACAAAATTACTTTGCCTGGAAAACACGGTTTCGGGTCGAGTGCAGCCTCAGGAGAAAATTAACGAGTTGGCAGACGCTGCACATGCGCATGGCCTCAAGGTGCATTTGGATGGTGCGCGATTATTTAACGCCCATATCCACTCAGGCTTGTCGTTAAAAGATTTATGTTATAGTCTGGATAGTGTTTCTATTTGCTTGTCAAAAGGTTTGGGCTCACCAGCCGGCTCTTTACTGGTGGGCGATCACGAGACCATTAGAAAAGCAAAACGCCTTAGAAAGATACTGGGCGGCGGCATGCGCCAAGTAGGTGTTCTGGCTGCTTGTGGTATGTATGCGTTGAAAAACAACGTGATCAGATTACTAGAAGATCACGATAATGCTCGCCGACTAACCCAGGGCTTGTCGGAGTGTAAAGACCTGCAAGTTGGAATTGATGAAGCACAAACAAATATGACATTTTTTCATTGCCCAAAAGAGCACAGAGAGAACTTGCAGGCATTTTTGCTTGAGAACAATATACTGGTTCCCAAGCTTTCATCGGCGTCTCGACTGGTGTGTCACTTGGGCGTGTCGAAAGCTGACGTTGATTTTACCGTTGAGGTTGTTCAGCACTACTTTAAAGATTGATATAGTTCATCACAATCTCCGTGTTGAGGCAAAACTTCAGAATGGCTACGACGGTTTGCCCATAATTAGATCCAACAAATCCTTGACGTTGTCTTCTTTATCTAGGTTTTTAATCAGCTTGATTAGCTTATTTTGTTTTGAGGTTGTGATAATGCCCTTGGTCAATTGATTAAATTTTGTTTGAATGTCTTCATTGCTCAAAGGGTTTTCAACATCCCCCCTGGCTTCAATATTTTCAGTCTCCAGTATGTCGCCATTTTGAAGAGTGATAGCAACGTCTGCGAAGCGTTTTGCAGGGAAGGCATCTGTGTGGCTTTGGTTTTCTTTAAGTTTTACTTTGTCTTGAAGTTGCCTAATAACGGGATCATTAAGTGAATTTTCATTCATCTCTTCAGCGCCAATTTTGCCTTTGGCGAGCATTGCGGCAACAGGGTAACCTATGGAATATTGCGCTTCATCGCTGGAAGTGGGTTGTTTATTCGCTAAGCGTACAGCATGATGGAAAGTGCTGATTTTGATCTCTTTAATATCTTTTATATCGAAAGAGAATTGCTTTTGTAGTGTAACTACAGCCTCGACTGCTGGTTGAGCCCATCGACAGATGGGCCACGGTTTAAAATATTGATTTAATAACTCGTAACGCAGAAAATAATCTTTTTCGTCTGCTAGAGTGACGCTTAAGGCGGGCGCACCAGTAAATCCTTCTTGTGCCATATACACTGAGCTAATGCCCGCCAAAGCCCCCCAACCAGCACCATCTTTAACCATGGTTGGCTGATCAATACAGCGCATCATAGGACTTCTTGGTGCATAATATTCGGCAATACCGAGAGCATGGCTTAACTGGCTTTGGTTTAATTGCAAGAGCTTTGCACCCATTGCGGCAACACCAATGGGCGCCCATGCGCCCGAAGTGTGATATTCCTCTGTGCTTTTATGTAATTCAATACCGGTTCGTAGAGAAACTTCGTAACCAATTACCAGTAGCTCCAAGAAATACTTACCAGAGATGGTTGTTTTTTCATTACTCAGGTAATCCACCATAGCTAATAGTGATGGCAGTACAGTGGCGCCCGCGTGACCCTTGGTCAATCTATGGCCGTCATGAGCGTCTAGAGAATCAATTAAAATTGCTCCAGAGAATGCCGCTCCTGGCACTGAACAAGTGCCATCAAAGCCCAGAAGTCGGGAACGGCTATTATTACTGGGGCCAAACTGGATGGTCGCAAATCTGGATGCAATTCGTGCCGCCAAAGTTGTCTGGGCAGCAATTGCTACACCAATTGTGTCCAAAAGGCAACGTTTGGACATTGTTTGAACTGTAACTGGCAGCTCATTCCAGTCCATATCAGCGATGAAGTTATGAATGTTTTGCAATAGGATTTTCCTGTGTAAAGATCTAGTCCCTGTGTCAGTAATTGATTTTTTATCTGGTTTATATTGCCGCTAATTGCTCGTGGTTTTTATAAAACCAATCTTTTAGGATTGCAAAGAGCTTTTAATGCATGCAAATTGTAAACCACCATTACATCTATAAAATATCTCAAAAACGACTATTTTTAGCATATATGCGACATCTTTACTGTTTTTGTCCACAAAAAATTGATGTGCGGTTAGCCGTAACAAGCCAATAAACAATAAGTGGAGTGAGTGATTATCAAAGCCACCCAAGACAATGCAAGTACCACGCTAGTCATTAACAGCTAGCGCCGATTATTTATTAAAGGTTGAGTATATATGTACGCTTTCTAGGTACGGTTCCTTGTTTCTCTGGGTGTGAATTTATAATAGTCTTTATAGCATTTGGAAAAATATGAAGGCGAAGTGAAACCGCATCTTTCACCCACTATAGACATACTATCGTTAGTTTCTCGAAGCAGAAGGTTGGCTTTCTCAAGTCGTAAGTGCATATAGACAGTGTGTATATCGAGATGAAAGTTTTTCTGAAATAATCGCTCCAAGTGTCGAACTCCAATATTGACATTTTGCGCCAATTGTTTGATTTTCTTGGGCTCGTGTAAGTGAGTCAGCATGAATGTCAATGTTCTTATAACAGTAGGATTGTGTACTTTATATTGTTCAACTAAGCTAAGTTTGTGCTTTTCACTAGGGGAGCGGTCAGCCGGGTACAAAAAATACTCAGCAATCTTTTTTGACAGAATAGCACTTTGTTGCTGTTGGATGAGTTTAAGTATCAAGTCAAGACATGTAAGCCCACCACTGCATGTTAGCACTCCATCATTAACTTCATAGAGATTATTTGTTAAGTTGAGATTGGGAAATTCTTCTGAGAAGAGCTCCCTGCTTTCCCAGTGAACGGTGCAGCGCCTATGATTAATGACGCCAGCAAAAGCCAATATAAAAGCTGCAGTTGAGGCGGCACCTATCTGAGTGTTGCTTCTTTGGGCTTTTTTTAAAAAAAATTTTATTTTTTTCGTGTAGTGTTGGTGTACATAGTTTCCGGAGATCAGCCAAAGGTAGTCACCCGTATAAGATTCATCTAGTTGGGCGGTTGGCAGGTGAACAATACCATTGCTAGCAGACACCGGTAGATTGTTTATAGTAACAAGCTCCCAGGCATAGATTTTTTCAGTGACAACATCATTGGCCATTCTCAGTGGCTCTATAAGAGAAGCGAATGAAAGAAAAGAAAAGTCATTTAATAATAAAAAATAAAAAGTAATAGGCGTCTTTCCATCAATGAGTGGCTTAGTTGCTGTATCAGTTTGACAAATTTTTCTTATTTTTTGTTTTTCCAATTGCTTAATAGTCACCATGTTTGAAGCTATATTAGCTTATTGTATCTAATTATTGGGTAATAAAGTCGTATTTATGATACTTCTGGTCGTTTTTGAGATATTTAATTAATCATATTGTGGTATACAATTTATCTACATTAAAAGATTCTTGGTGATCTTGGGGCGCGGTTTTATAAAAACTGCAAGTTATTAATAATATTTTTCTCAATGAGATACAACGACCTCTTGGCTACAATTTAATGTGAAAAATAAGATGCGGAGCATCTTATTTTGTTTCATCATTTTTTATCTTAATAGGAGAGTTATATGAGTAAGGAGACGATTAACGGTTTGCCGTTACATCCAGCAATCTCGATGTACAAGGAAGAGGTGTTGGATAATAAACTTTCGCGACGTGAGTTTTTAGTACGCGCATCGGCTTTAGGGGCAACATCTGTCGCTGCATATACCATGCTCGGCTTGGTAGCGCCATCAACGGCCATGGCTGCAACGCCAAATCAAGGCGGAACAATGCGCCTACAAATGGACGTTCGCGGGCTTAAAGATCCGCGCACTTACGACTGGTCAGAAATTGCTAACTTTACCCGAGGCTGGCTAGAGTATTTGGTTCAGTTTAATAGTGACGGTACTTTTGAAGGTCGCTTGTTAGAAAGTTGGTCTGCGAATGCTGACGCTACTCAGTACACACTTAACGTTAGAAAGGGAGTTACTTGGAATAACGGCGATGCCTTTACTGCAGCTGATGTTGCGCGTAATATCGAGGGCTGGTGTGATAAGAGTGTAGATGGTAATTCTATGGCCGGTCGAATGAATAGTTTGATTGACGCTGATACAGGTAAGGCTGCAGCCGGTGCAATTGTGGTTGTGGATGATCATACGGTTCAATTAAACTTGCCATCGCCGGATATTACTATTATTCCTGGTATGGCAGATTATCCTGCAGCGATTGTCCATTCGTCCAGCACTTCAGAGACAATGTTGAGCAATCCAATTGGTACGGGACCTTATATACCTGATGGCCACGAGGTAGGAATTAAGGCGGCCTTAGCCAGAAACACTAACCACCAATGGTGGGGAGAGGGGGCATACTTGGATCGTATTGAGTTTATCGATTATGGCACCGAAACTTCTGCCAAAGTTGCCGGCGCAGAATCTGATGAGTTTGATATGAATTATCAAGTAGTGGGTGAGTATGTTGATATTTTTGACGGCATGCCCGGATGGCAACAATCTTCAGCAGTAACCGCCTCAACAATTGTTATTCGTTGCAATCAAGATGCAGAAGTTGGTGGGATTAAACTTTACCAAGATAAAAACATCCGTCGTGCTTTAGCGATGTGTGTTGATAATTCTGTAGTTTTGGAGTTGGGTATTGACGGTAGAGGCACGCCAGCGGAAAATCATCATGTTTGTCCAATTCATCCAGAGTATGCAGAACTGCCTCCTCAGGTTGTAGATCGCGACAGAGCAATGGCTCTGATGTTTGAATCTGGCCTTGGTAGTCATGAGCACGAGTTGATCTCAATCGATGATGACTGGCGTCGTAACACAACAGATGCTGTTGCCGATCAAATTCGTAAATCTGGCATCAAGGTTAAGCGCACGATTCTTCCAGGTTCTACTTTCTGGAATGATTGGGTTAAGTACCCATTCTCTTCAACCAACTGGAATATGAGACCATTAGGTGTTCAAGTCCTTGCTCTTGCCTATCGTTCTGGTGAGGCTTGGAATGAGTCGGGCTTTAATAACGCTGAATTTGACGAGACTTTATCTAAAGCGGTAGCAATTGCTAATGCAGATGAGCGCCGAGTTTTGATGAAGCGTTTACAGCAAATCATGCAAGACGAGGGCGTTGTTATTCAGCCATACTGGCGTTCTCTATATCGCCATCATAAAGAAGGCGTGTTGGGTGGCGGCATGCATCCAACTTTTGAGATACACCTTCATAAGTTAGGTTGGGCTTAGATCGCCAACAATAAGGAATCATGTAGATGATTTCCTTATTTATAAAAGAGGTCGCATTAGCGACCTCTTTTTATATATTATTAACGTGTTTAACTGTGATTTCTTATATCAACAAACTGTATAGATAAGGTTTCTTATGTGGCAATTTATTACTAAAAGATTTGGACTGATGGTGTTAACAACATTGTGTTTGAGTTTTATTGTTTTCTTTCTCACTAATTTACAGCCCAACCTAGTAAAGCTAGCAAAAACTGAAGCCGGCATCCGGATGACTGATGACCAGGTTTTGTCTTGGCTGGGTGATCGTGGCTATAATCAGCCATTATTGTTGCGATATGGTGAATGGCTTGGTGTTGTGCCAGGGTATGTGCATACTGATGAAGAAGGTCGGACGCGTGGTCGTTGTATCAGTCCTCATGTAAAAGACACACCCACTTATTGCGGCCTTTTACAAGGAACTTTGGGCAACTCCACGATTTTCAATGTATCTGTAGGAAAGGCTTTAGCTACACGATTGGGGCTGACAGGTATTTTGATGTTCTGGGTAATGATTGTCATGATACCCATGGCGCTCATTATTGGAATATTTGCAGGGATGCGTGAAGGCTCTAAGACGGACCGAGCGCTTTCAACGGTTGCTATCGGTTTTACTGCGACACCAGAATACATCTCGGGTGTTATTTTGTCTGTTATTTTTGCTAGTCGACTCGTATTTGACGAAAGGTTTTTATTACCATCCGCTCAATCCGCAATGGAGAATATGAGTTTTAGTAACTTCGCTTTACCGGTAATGACGATGGTGCTTTATGGCATGGGCTATATTGCCAGAATGACACGAGCCTCCATGGCTGAGGTGATGACAGCGCAATACATTCGTACAGCCCGGTTGAAGGGTGTTAGTTTTCCAAATATTGTTTTTAAGCACGCGCTTAGAAACGCATTAATAGCGCCATTTACTGTGATTATGTTGCAATTTCCTTGGCTCTTGACGGGAGTTGTGATTGTTGAAACATTATTTAACTACAAGGGCTTTGGCTGGTTGTTGGTCATGGCGGCTGACGGTAACGACGTTGAGTTGTTATTGTCTTGTTCGCTGGTGGCAGTTTTGGTTGTTTTGGTTACACAGCTAATATCAGATATTGGTTATGTCTTTTTAAATCCAAGAATAAGAGTGAGCTCTTAAAGTATTGTTATGGCATCATTGAGTTGGATAGAAATAATCGCCCAAATATTACTGCAATTTATGCCAGTATGGATTGCAATGGCATTAACCTTTTCTGTCTCTTATTATTTTCGCGACAAACTGGGTCTTTACGGCCGTTTATTTGATACTTATACCGGCAGTATCGGTTTTGCTTTGGTTATATTTTGGTTGTTTACCGCAATCTTCGCAGATCTAATTATAACCTTTGACCCAATTGATCAGCTGTCAGGGATGCGCAAAAAAATACCTGGAGCTCTAGTTCCAGAAACTTTTAATGCCTATTTATTGGGTGGCGATTTGATGGGTCGAGATGTCTTCTCGAGAATGGTGATGGGGTCACGCATAGTACTTTCAATTGCCCCAGCTGCCACTATTTTTGCCTTTATGGTGGGCATTACACTTGGCTTGCCGGCCGGCTTTTATGGCAAAAGGCTCGACACTATTTTGTCATTTATTGCGAATTTAGTATTAGCATTTCCGGTTATCCTCTTGTTTTACCTACTGGTTAATCCTGCCATCCGTTCAACAGGAATTCCGGTAGTGATAGCGGCTGTGCTTTTTTTATTCCCTATTATATTTTTTGCTGTCCTTTTCCAGTCGAGATACTACGTTCAAGCCAACAAGCGAAACATTTATGTTGGCTTAACTTTACTACTGGGTTTTTGGGCTTATTCAGGTCTTGCATTTAACCAAGATCCGTTGCAATTATTGGGACTTGAGCCTATTTTTTATATGGACCCAAACTTGCTTAACATCTTTGTTTCTGTAGTTTTTGTTAATGCGCCAACGGTATTTCGAATTGTTCGAGGTCTAACGATGGATTTAAAAACACGGGATTATGTTGCCGCCGCGCAAACTCGGGGGGAGGGTGCTTGGTTTGTTATGCTTTGGGAAATTCTACCTAATGCTAGAGGTCCTTTAATTGTTGATTTCTGCCTGAGAATTGGCTATACAACTATCCTTTTAGGTACGCTAGGATTTTTCGGATTAGGTGTCAGCCCTGAAAGTCCGGATTGGGGAATGACAATTAATGAGGGCCGTAAACTTTTGGCATACTTTCCTCATATGGCAATCCCGCCTGCATTGGCACTACTGTCGCTCGTGTTGGGACTTAACTTACTAGGCGATGGCTTGAGAGAGCAGTCATTAAAGGACTAAACAATGACAGAATCTAATATTCAAAGTCCTATTTTAGAAATTGACAATCTTTCGATCAGCTTTTTCACGCGCCTGGGTGAAATCCCTGCGGTAATGAACTTTTCTTGTGTTCTTGAACAAGGTAAGGCCTTAGGGCTTGTGGGAGAGTCAGGCTGTGGAAAATCAACGGTTGCACTCGGTGTTATGCAAGACTTAGGTGTTAATGGTTCCATTGTCGGTGGGTCCATTAAGTTTAAAGGTCGTGAGCTAAATAATATGCCACAGAGCGAACTGTCTAAATTAAGAGGTTCAGAAATTGCAATGATTTACCAAGAGCCGATGGCCTCCCTGAATCCTGCAATGAGAATTTCTAAGCAGCTTATGGAGGTGCCAATCACTCATGAAAATGCAAGTGCGAAAGAAGCTTGGGCTTTGGCACTTGAGGTGGTAAAAGATGTGCGTCTACCAGACCCGGAGCGCATTTTAAACAGTTATCCGCACCAGCTTTCAGGGGGTCAGCAGCAGCGCATTGTTATTGCAATGGCATTGATGTCTAAACCCTCTTTATTGATATTAGATGAGCCCACAACTGCGTTAGACGTCACTGTTGAGGCTGGTATCGTGGACTTAGTTAAAGGCTTAGGCGAAAAGTACGGCACATCGATGCTGTTCATTTCTCACAATCTTGGTTTGATATTAGACACTTGTGATGATATTTGTGTCATGTATTCAGGCGAGGCGGTTGAAACAGGCTCTATATACGACGTTTTTGATCGTATGCGCCACCCTTACACACAAGCCTTGTTTCGCTCGATCCCTTTGCCAGGCGCCGATAAAAATCAGCGACCTTTGGTTGCCATTCCAGGAAATTTCCCACTACCACATGAACGACCTCATGGCTGCAATTTCGGGCCACGCTGCAATTACTTTGAGAGTGGGGTTTGTGATGAAATTGAAATTGACATGCAAGAGATGAGTGATAATCAACGTCACGCCTCTCGATGTAAAAAAATAGATATCATCGATTGGCAGGCCGATAATACAATAAAAGCCGATTACAAGCCATTATTGGTTGGCGATAAAGTTATTGAGGTTGAGAATTTAACAAAATATTACGAAATCTCAGCTAATGCTTTATTTAGTGGCAAAGAAAAGAGCGTTGTAAGGGCTAATGAGTCACTTTCTTTTTATGCGAGAGAGTCTGAAACGTTGGCAATCGTTGGAGAATCCGGCTGTGGCAAGTCGACGCTAGCTAAAGTGCTAATGGGGCTTGAGACGGCCACCTCTGGTAAAGTCTCGCTTAATGGCAAGTCTATTGCTGGTACAGCTATTGGTGAACGCTCGAATGAGATTGTCTCTTCAATTCAAATGGTCTTTCAAAATCCATTTGACACTCTTAATCCTTCAATGACCATTGGTAGGCAGATAATTCGCGCCCTTGAGGTTTTTGGATTTGGCGAGATTGAATCTGAACGTCAAAATAGAATGCTGGAGTTGCTTGACTTAGTTAAACTCCCTAGAGAGTTTGCAATAAGGAAGCCACGACAATTATCTGGCGGGCAAAAACAACGAGTAGGTATTGCGCGCGCCTTTGCTGGAGATGCGCAAATTGTTATCGCTGATGAACCAGTTTCAGCGCTTGACGTTTCTGTGCAAGCTGCGGTCACACATTTGCTGATGGAGTTACAACGTAAAAATGGCACAACAATGCTGTTTATTAGTCACGACTTATCTATCGTGCGTTATATTGCGGATCGTGTGATGGTGATGTATCTAGGTCATGTCGTTGAAACTGGCAATACCAATCAAGTTTTTGCACCTCCGTATCATCCTTATACTGAGGCTTTATTATCTGCGGTGCCAATAGCTGATACCAGTGTCAAACGAAAACATATTGTTTTGAAGGGTGATATCCCATCTGCAGTTAACCCGCCTTCAGGCTGTCCGTTCCAAACTCGTTGCCAACACAAGCATTTGGTAGAAAACAATTTATGTGAGAAGGAATTACCAGATACAATTGATGTTGCAAATGGACATCAATTACGATGTCACTTATCAAGTGAACATCTAGCGGCAATGAAGCCGGTAATTAAACTAGCTGGCGATTCTATAGTAGTTGGCGGCTAGAGTTTCGTAGAGTGGATCTTTTTTGATAAAGGTGGAAGCGTAGCTCGCAACAAAAGCAACCATCAGTGCCGGTACAACCAGGTGCAAGGTTGCCGTCATCTCCAGAACTACAAAGGTAGCCGTTAGCGGTGTTCTTATTGTGCCGGAAAGGTAGGCAACAATCGCCATGATAATGACCACCTGCGGATTGATTTGTGTAAGGATTGCGCTGGATTCAGAGCCAATACTTGCGCCAATGGAAATGGCTGGCATAAACAAACCGCCTGGAATGGTGGAGGTGAGTGAGGTCAGCGTTGCAAAATATTTCATCAGCAAGAAATCAATGCCGAGTTTTTCCGACTCAAGCATAAGTAGCACCTCTTCTTTGCCAGAACCAGCAATCATTCCACCAGAAAAGTAATTAAATAGGGCGATGATACTGCCCAGAATGAGTGCAACGATAAGAACTTTACCTTTCGTATGAGCAATAAATTTTCTCACCAAGACCACCATAATTTTAGCGAATGCACCACCCATCAATCCAGCGACTATTGCCAGCGGAACCAGTTGCCAAATTAAAGTGTAATCAAAAGTTAGTGTGGATAAGTCACCAAGGTAGGGCTCGCTGCCTCGATGATAGAAGGTCGAGGCTAGATAAACACCACCACAACAAAGTGCAATCAAGATCATGGCTTGCTTTCTGATATTTCTACCTAGCTCTTCAAAGGCAAATAAAATCGCTGCAATTGGTGAATTAAAGGCAACAATAAGGCCTGCGCAGCCACCGATGACAATCATCGAGTGAATCATTATCTTGCGCTTTAAATTAAGAAAGCGATTAAAGCCGTAGAAAATAGAACTGCCAATATGAATGCACGGCCCTTCAATGCCAATTGGCGCGCCACCGAGCATACCTATGAAAATGAAGCCAATTTTTGCTAGAGCAATGCGAAAGGAGAGTAGTTGTTGTCTTATTTGTTTATTTTGCGAGTCAAGCGCTGCGAGGATTTGCGGTATACCCGAACTTTGCACCCGATGAAAGTAGAACTTTGCCACGTAAATGACGCCAACATAGGTCAGTGGTGTAATAATCAAACCTAATAATGGCTTTTCACGAACAGTTTGCTTGTAAAGGTGCTGAGCATACTCACTGATTTCAATAAAAAAAGTGATGACAATAATGGTCAATAAACTTGCCAATAAAATGGCTAGGTAAGTTTTTGGCCTAATTGGGAATTGGTGGAGTACGTAGCGTTTCATTAACGCTTAAAAACCCCTGTAGAGAGGTATCTGTCGCCGCGGTCACAGATTACCGTGACAATGACAGCGTTATTCACTTTCTTTGATAATTCAATCGCACAGGCGACTGCACCACCCGAAGAAATGCCGGCAAAAATACCTTCTTCTGTTGCTAAATCTCTAGTGGTTTGCTCGGATACAGTTTGAGATACATCCATCACACTGTCCACTTTAGAGGCGTCAAAAATACTAGGCAAGTACTCTTTTGGCCAGCGACGAATGCCAGGGATATGAGAGTCGGCATCGGGTTGAATGCCGATGATTTCAATCTCAGAATTTTGTTTTTTTAAATAACTAGAAACACCCATAATAGTGCCAGTCGTGCCCATAGCGCTAACAAAGTGGGTGACTTCACCGTTGGTGTCTCGCCATATCTCTACAGCTGTGGTGTTGATATGTGCGCCAGGATTATCTTGATTGGAAAATTGATCTAATTGTGTGCCTTTATTTTCCGCTTCCATTTTACTGGCAAGGTCGCGCGCACCTTCCATGCCTACTTCTTCGGTGACTAGGATCAGATCAGCCCCATAGGCGGTCATTGCATCTTTTCGTTCTTGGGAGAGGTTGTCAGGCATGATTAAGCACATTTTGTAACCCTTAATCGCAGCCACCATTGCCAAAGCGATACCAGTATTGCCACTGGTTGCTTCGATAAGAGTGTCGCCCAGTTTGATATCGCCACGTTTTTCGGCCTCAACAATCATGTTGAGAGCTGCACGGTCCTTGACGGAGCCGGCGGGGTTGTCACCTTCGAGCTTAAGCAAAACCATGTTAGACGGGTTTGGATTCAATCTTTGCAGGCGAACCAGCGGCGTGTTACCGACGCATTGTTCTATGGTTTTATAGCTTTGCTTGCTCATTCAACAATCGCTTTGGTTGGGCTACATATTATCCAAAATGGCTTTTTTAACTTCTTCCAGAGTTGGATTCACATTAATCATCGCGCTTTGATCGCACTGACCAATCGCTGTGTCAGGGTCTTTCAGGCCGTGACCTGTTAATGTGCACACAACAGTAGAGCCTTCAGGAATTTTGCCAGATTGAATATCAATCATGGCGCCGGCAACCGAAATAGCCGAAGCCGGCTCACAGAAAATACCTTCTTTCTCAGTCAGTAGTTTTTGCGCCGCCAAAATAACGTCGTCTGAGTGTGCGGTAAACCAACCTTTTGATTCTTTACTTAGCTTGAGTGCTTGATCCCAACTTTGTGGGTTGCCGATGCGAATGGCTGTGGCCACAGTCTCAGGATTCTTCACTCGAGAGCCTTTAATAAATGGCGCTGCACCTTCGGCTTGATAACCAACCATAACCGGTGTTTTGCTTGCTTTTCCAGCGTCTTTGTATTCAGTATAACCCATCCAATGGGCGGTGATATTGCCGGCATTACCAACCGGAAGGCAATGGTAATCTGGCGCTGAACCAAGCTCATCGATAATTTCGAATGCGGCTGTTTTTTGACCGTGTAGACGAAATGGATTGATTGAGTTTACAATCGCGACTGGCGCATGATTGGCGATCTCTTTGACGATTTCCATACCATCATCAAAATTGCCTTTAATTTGAATAATCGTCGAGCCATGGATCATTGCTTGAGCCAGTTTTCCTAATGCAATTTTTCCTTCAGGAATAATGACAAAGGCTTTGATGCCTGCGCGAGCAGCATAAGCCGCCGCAGCTGCTGAAGTGTTGCCTGTTGACGCGCAAATAATGGCTTTGGCACCTTCTTCAACCGCCTTGGTAACCGCCATTGTCATGCCGCGGTCTTTGAATGAACCTGTTGGGTTGAGTCCTTCGTACTTAATGTAGAGATTAACGTCTTTGCCAATAATTGCAGGGATATTTTCCAGCTTGATTAAGGGTGTATTTCCTTCGCCGAGACTGATAATGCGAGTACTATCACTTACCGGTAGTCTGTCTCTGTATTTTTCGATTAGGCCCGTGTATCTCATCATAATTCTCTTGTATTAATCTAGTGACTCAATGTGAATAATTTTCACACTGGCTTGGTTGAATTCGCAGGCTTCAATTGCCAACTTGACAGCACGAATGTCCTGAGTATGAATTCTGTTGGTGATGACGGCGATATGAGCGTTGTTATTGCCGTCCACTTGTTTTTGCACAAGAGATTCAATGCTGACATTGTTTTGAGAAAATATTTGTGTTATTTCAGCAAGCACACCCCTCTTATCTGAAACCAGCAAGCGCAGATAAAACTCGCTTTCAATTAAATCCGAATCAAGAACTTCCGGTTTTTCTTGTAATTTCCAACCAAGGACATGACTACTTTTTTGGTTGTTGATAATGTCGATTAAATCGGCTATGACCGCTGAGGCTGTTGCCTCATCGCCTGCGCCAGCACCATAGTAAAGTGATGTTCCAAGGGCGTTACTTTTAACCAGTACTGCATTCATTACCCCATTGACATTGGCAATTAATTGGTCATTTGCAATTAAAGTTGGATGAACGCGCATCTCAATTGCGTCACCAGATCTTTTAGCAATACCAAGATGCTTGATTGTGTATCCTAATTCTGTTGCGTATTTAATATCTTCAGAAGTAACTTCACTGATGCCTTTTGTGTACACTTTATCAAATTGCAATTCTGTGCCAAATGCAATCGCCGCAAGAATGCAGAGTTTGTGAGCTGCATCAATACCCTCAATGTCAAATGTGGGGTCAGCTTCGGCGTAACCTAATGCCTGGGCCTCCGCCAAAACGTCGTCAAAATCCCTACCTTTCTCTTTCATTTCGCTAAGGATAAAGTTGCCAGTGCCGTTAATAATGCCTGCCACCAATTCAATTTTGTTGGCACTTAACCCTTGCTCTAAAGATTTTAAAATAGGGATTCCGCCCGCAACAGCTGCTTCAAACAGTAGATGCACGTTTTTCTCTTTGGCAAGTGCTAGTAGTTCATTGCCATGGGTTGCAATTAAAGCTTTGTTGGCGGTAATGACGTGCTTGTTGTTATTGATTGCGGCAATAACTAACTCTTTAGCGATGGTTGTGCCGCCAATAAGTTCTAATATAACGTTTATCTCTGGGTTATTGACGACTTCAAATGCATCCTCGGTAATGTTGATGTTACCATCGGCACAAATTCTTGACTCGTCAAGGCTTTTGACAGCCGCATGTAGCATATGAATTTGTTCCCCGGTGCGACGTTCAATGGAGTCGCTGTTTTTTCGTAAAACATTAACAACACCACCACCGACGGTTCCAAGACCTAGAATACCAATTTTCATAACCCAACCTGAATAAATGCAAAGTTGCATTATACCAAGCGCTGAAAAACAGCACCAGTTTATCAAGTATAAAAATGTTGGTATTGTTGTTGAGTTGGATTAATTGTCAGCCGTAAATTTTTTTTGCTTAATCCACCCATGCAGATGTATTTAAGCTCAAGAAAATCATCTATATCGCAGGCTTTAAATCTCATAAAGATTGACACCTTCCAAGGCACTATAGCTTTTTTCTGCAGATCCTGTGATAAGTTATTACAATATTCAGAATATTGTTATTAATTACCAACCAAACTCAAAAATGTCTTCTCGAAAATGTCTAGCCCTTCTTCCAATATATGTTGTTCAATTGTAAGCGGTGTTAGCACCCTAATTACATTGCCTCTTGTGCCACAAGAAAGTAAGATTAAGCCATTTTTCCCAGCCTCTGTTACCATGTCTTTGGTTAATTCAGGGTTTGGACAGTCCACATCTCCATTGTTAATCAATTCACAGGCAACCATTGCACCAGAGTTTCTGACGTTTCCAATGAGGTTTGGATATTGTTTTTGTAACTGCCTAAGTTTTTCTGCAATTGTGTCACCAATGACATTGGCCTTTGAAACCAAGCCCTCTTCTTCAATGACTGTAAGCGCTGCAAGTGCCGCTGCACAAGACACTGGAGAGCCTGCATAAGTTCCGCCCAAGCCGCCGGGTAAGGGTTTGTCCATTATCTCAGTTTTACCTACCACTGCTGCTAGTGGGTAACCACCCGCCAAACCTTTTGCCATGGTTAATAAATCGGGCTCGACTTGATGGTGCTCACAGGCAAAGAATGAGCCTGTTCTGCCAAACCCAGTTTGAATTTCATCAACGATAAGCAAAATTCCGTGCTTATCGCAAATTGTACGAAGGGACTGCAAGAAGCCCTCTGGTGCCTCATAAAAGCCACCTTCACCCTGAACTGGTTCAATAATAATCGCAGCTATTTGTTCGGCTTCGATACTAACCTTAAAAATATTGTCAATATGCTTAAGAGAGTCTTCTGTACTGATACCGTGGTAATCGATTGGAAAGGGTGCGTGATATATATCATTTGGAAATGGGCCGTAACCGTTTTTGTATGGCGCAACTTTTCCGGTCAACCCCATACACATATTGGTTCGTCCATGAAATCCACCATTAAAGGCAATTACACCAGGGCGGTTGGTGGCCGCTCTTGCAATTTTAATTGCATTCTCAACCGCCTCTGCGCCTGTGGTAACAAAGATCAATTTTGGATCCTTAATTGGTGCTTTTTCAATAATTTTTTCAGCAAGCTCAATGGCTACTTTGTACGGTGTAACCATGATACAAGTGTGACTAAAATTGGCCACTTGCTTCTGAACAGCGGCGGTAACTTTTGGATGTGTGTGCCCGGTATTAACGACAGCAATGCCAGCGCCAAAATCAATATATCGCTTGCCGTCTTCATCCCAAAGCTCAGAATTTATTCCTTTTTTTACAAAAATTGGCAAAAGGTTTCCCTGTCCACGTGGAAATACGTTATTTTTGCGTAGTTGTAATTCTAAATTTGTCATTTTTTCCTTTAAATATCAGTTAGTTAATCACTACCAGTTAATTGCCGGTCAAGCCACCCATGCAGATGTATTTAAGCTCAAGAAAATCATCAATACCATAGTGCGATCCTTCTCTACCTAACCCTGATTCTTTGACACCACCAAAAGGCGCAACTTCGTTAGAAATGACCCCTTCATTCACACCCACCATGCCGTATTCTAGTGCTTCAGATACACGCCATACTCGGCTGATGTCATTAGTGTAGAAATAGGAGGCTAGGCCAAACTCCGTGTCATTGGCCATTGCAATGGCTTCTTCCTCTGTCGAGAATTTAAAGACTGGTGCCAAGGGGCCAAAAGTCTCCTCTTTGGCGACCTTCATTTCAATCGTTGCGTTGGCAATAACTGTTGGCTCAAATAGTGTGCCACCTTTTGCGTGGCGCTTGCCTCCGGCAACAACAACACCACCTTTCGCGATGGCATCTTCGATATGCTCTTCTACTTTCTCAACCGCATTTTTGTTAATCAACGGCCCTTGAGAAATGCCATTTTCCAATCCATCTCCTACATTGAGAGACTTAACGGCTTCGCTCAGTTTTTCAATGAATTTGTCGTAAATACCTTCTTGCGCAAGAATTCTGTTTGTACAAACACAGGTTTGGCCGGTATTTCGGTATTTTGAGGCCATTACGCCGGTGATAGCTAAATTCAAGTCGGCGTCATCAAACACAATAAACGGCGCATTGCCACCTAGTTCCATTGAAACTTTTTTCATTGTATCGGCACAGTTTTTAGTCAGTATTTTGCCTACAGCAGTAGAGCCGGTAAATGATAATTTTCTGACAATTGGGCTGTCAGTGAGTGCGGCACCGATTTCTTTGGCGTTGGTACCAACCACCACATTAATGATGCCTGCAGGGATGCCTGCTTGGTCAGCCAGCTCAGCAAGTGCCAAGGCTGAGAGTGGCGTTTCTGCGGCAGGTTTAATGACAACGGGGCAGCCGGCAGCCAAAGCTGGTGCACACTTGCGAGTTATCATTGCAATGGGAAAGTTCCACGGCGTAATGGCAGCAACCACACCAATTGGCTGTTTGATAACGATAATTCTTCGATCATTAGAAGGGGTAGGGATAACATCGCCATAGGTTCTTTTACCTTCTTCTGCAAACCATTCAATAAACGAAGCACCATAAGCCACTTCACCGCGGGATTCAGCCAAAGGTTTTCCTTGCTCAAGTGTCATCAAAGTGGCTAAATCTTCTTGGTTTTCAAGAATAAGATTAAACCATTTTCTCAATACAGCGGCTCTTTCCTTGGCGGTTCTACTGCGCCAATTTGGCCAGGCATTGTTGGCAGCTTCAATTGCGCTATTTGTTTCTGCTTTACCCATCTCTGGCAATGTGCAGATAAGCTTCTGTGAGTAAGCATTATTCACATTAAATCTGTTGGTATTTTCAGCGCCAACCCATTGTCCGTTAATATAGCCTGCTGTCTTTATAAGAGATTCGTTGTTTAGCATTTCTTGCTTCCTGATTGGGTAATTAATATTGAGGTGATTATAGTCTTAATTGTTTTTCTGCCTCTTCCCAATAAGGGATCCAGCAACAACACCTAAGGCTACCAGACCAACAAGAATTGTGGATACAGCATTGATCTCTGGTGTTACGCCAAGTCGAACCATGGAGTAAATTTTCATAGGCAAAGTGGTTGACCCGGGCCCCGAGGTAAAGCTTGCAATAACTAAATCGTCTAACGACAAAGTAAATGACAATAACCAACCCGAAATAACGGCCGGCAGTATGATTGGCAAGGTGATTAAGAAGAAAGTTTTGAACGGCGTACAACCAAGATCTAGTGCCGCCTCATTAATACTGTCATCATAGCTTGACATTCTTGACTGGACAACGACTGCCACGTAACACATGGAAAAAGTAATATGCGCAAGTGTAACCGTCATCACGCCTCTGTCTATGGACAGTGCAACAAACATCAAAAGTAATGAAAGGCCGATAATTACTTCTGGCATTACCATCGGTGCGTATATCATGCCCGAGAATAGTGTTCGACCTCTAAATCTTCCAAATTTTGCCATCACTAAACCTGCGACTGTTCCAAGAAGAGTAGCAATTGTTGAGGAGGTAAATGCAACTTTAATGGTGACCCATGCGGCGTCTTTAATACCTTGATTGCTCATCAATTCGCCATACCATTTTGTTGAGAATCCACCCCAAACGGTCACCAATTTGGACTCGTTGAAACTAAAAACGACTAGGATAATAATGGGTATATACAAAAAAGCAAAGCCCAGTATTAAGGAGGTTTTATTAAAAAGAGTTAGGCGTGTCATGAGATTGCTTTTTCTTGGGATTTTTGATAATACATAATCGGAACGACGAGTATTGCCAGCAGAATAATGGCAACAGCTGAAGCAACTGGCCAGTCTCTATTGTTAAAGAACTCCATCCATAATACTTTACCGATCATCAAGGTTTGGGTGCCACCCAGTAAATCAGGGATAACAAATTCACCGACAGCCGGAATAAAGACCAAGAAGCAGCCGGCTAGAATGCCTGGTAGCGACAAGGGGATAGTGATTGTCCAAAAAGCCTTGAAAGGGCGGCAACCTAAATCAGCAGCAGCCTCTAACAAACTAAAATCCATTTTTTCAAGATTGGCGTAGAGGGGTAGAATCATAAAAGGAAGGTATGAGTAGACAATACCAATGTAGACCGCTAAATCGGTATTCATAATAGTCAGCGGTTTGTCAATAACGCCAAGAGAAATTAACAATAGATTTAACAGGCCTTCTGTTTTCAAAATACCAATCCAAGCATAGACACGGATTAGGAACGAAGTCCAGAAAGGGAGAATCACCAGCATTAACAATATGCCACGCCAGCGCGTTGGCGCTTTTGCGATGCTGTAAGCAATCGCATAACCTACTAGCAATGCAATAAAGGTGGAAATGGTTGCAATTTTTAGACTGGAGAGGTAGGCGTTAATATAAAGCGAGTCTTCAAGAATAAATAAATAGCTGCCAAGGCTAGCCTTTATCGTCGGCCATAAAGAATCGCCCCATTCAAGCAAAGAGGTGTAGGGTGGTATAGCTATAATTGGCTCTGCAAGGCTAATTTTCAGAACAATTAAAAAAGGCAGAAGAAACAAAAGCAACAGCCACAGATAAGGAATACCAATAACCGCCGTTCTGCCACTGATGATTTTTCTATAGTTTTTCATTTATATTATTAACCCCTACAGTAAGCGTATCAGGATTGCAAAACAACCGCTGAGTTTGGCAACCAGTGAAGGTAAACCTCATCCTCCCAGGTTAAGTGGTGTTCTGCAGCTCGTTCTCGATTGGCTCGACACGCCGTTAATACTTTGCCATTGTCCAATTTAACATGGTAAGTTGACATACTACCCACATAGCTTATATCTTCTATTTTTCCTTTAAGGATATTGTGTTGACAGTCGGGTTTTGCTTTTGATATTTCCAATTTTTCTGGCCGAATAGCAAACCATAGTTTTTGCCCGATACCTGCCGTTGTTGGCTGAGTTGCATACACAACACACTTGGCATCATCAGAGTCAAGTTGTGTGCCAATCTCATTCTTGCCTTGGTAGGTGCCTTCGAGAAAATTAACATTACCAATAAAATCAGCAACGTCACGATTGATAGGTGCTTCATAAATATCTGTTGGTGTTGCAACTTGTGTCAAATATCCAGCATCCATGAGGCCTATTCGACTCGAAACTGTCATTGCCTCCTCTTGATCATGGGTGACAATAACAAAGGTCACCCCAAGCTTTTCTTGAATATTCATCAGTTCAAATTGAGTTTGTTCCCTAAGGCGCTTATCGAGCGCACCTAAAGGTTCGTCCAATAGCAGTAGTTTTGGGCGTTTGGCCAAACTTCTTCCAAGAGCGACGCGTTGACGCTGTCCACCTGAAAGTTGGCTTGGCTTTCGTTTTGCAAGCTCTGTCAGTTGTACGAGTTCCAACATTTCATCAACACGATTTTTGATTTCGTTGGCGGGTAATTTGTCTTGCTTTAAGCCAAAAGCAATATTTTTTTCAACAGTCATATGCGGGAACAAAGCATAAGATTGAAACATCATGTTGATCGGCCTTAAATGCGGAGGCACTTGAGAAATGTCCTCCCCATCCAACAGTATTGTACCCTCTGTTGGTTTTTCAAAGCCTGCCAGCATACGCAGTAAAGTTGTTTTGCCGCAGCCAGAAGGGCCAAGCAAAGAGAAGAATTCGTTTTTATAGATATTGAGCGAAAGATTATCAATCGCGGTAAAGTCGCCAAATCTTTTGGTGACGTTGATAATTTTAATATAGGGTTTTTGACTGGCATCAGTCCAAGGCGCAATTGTGTTAATTTCAGTCATAATGCTTGAGTATTTAATAAAAATACCCTCATGGCTACAAGGATGGTGCCATGAGGGCAATAATAACGCAGTTTTACTGGCCTGTTGTAATCTTAGTCCAAGTACGGGTTACAACACGTTGTGTTGAAGCATCGTAGGTTGGGCTAGTGTACATTCCTGCCATGGCCTCTTCTGTTGGGTAAACCGCAGGGTCACCCAATAATTCCGGATCAAGTAACGGCTGAGAAGCCAAGTTGCCATTCGCGTACCAAACGTAGTTGGTTGCAGTGGCAATTTGCTCAGGCTGCATTGTCCAGTTAATGAACTTGTGTGCATTATCCATATGCGGTGCGTCTTTTGGTATGGCCAATTGATCGAACCACATCAAGGCACCTTCTTTAGGAACTACATAAACAATTTCCACGCCATTGTCTGCATCCCATGCCGCGTACTGTGCCATGAAAATATCGCCTGACCAGCCTGTGGTTAAGCAGATATCGCCATTTGCAAGCGAATCAATGTATTGCGATGAGTGAAACTTCTGAATGTATGGTCTGACTGCAGTCCACACAGCTTCAGCTTTTTTCAATACATCGGGGTCTGTTGTGGTTGGATCTTCACCAAGGTAAGATAACGCCATAGGGAGCATCTCTGTTGGTGCGTTGAGAACGTGAATACCACAATCGGCAAATTTAGAGACAACATCTGGATTAAAGATCATGTCGAGTGAGTCTACCGGGGCATCGGGCATTCTTTCAAGAATCATGCCTTCGTTGTAGCCAAAGCCTGTAGTGCCCCACATCCAGTTAACAGAATAGTCATTTAGTGGACCGTAACCGGCAACACGATTTTCAACCATATCCCACATATTGCCAATATTACTTAGCTTGGATTTGTCTAGCTTTTGGAAAACACCTGCTTGAATTTGGCGCGCAAGAAAACTCGCCGAAGGAACAACAACGTCATATCCAGAACCGCCAGCCAATAGCTTGGCTTCTAGTATTTCGTTAGAATCAAAAACGTCATAAACTACTTTAATGCCAGTTGCAGCAGTAAAGTCAGTTAGAACTTGTTCGTCGATATAGTCTGACCAGTTGTAGACGTGAACGACATTGTCACCGCTAGCTATAGCGCCTTGCATAGAACATGCAAGTGCAGCAGCTATCAGTGCATTTTTAGTATTAAATTTCATATCTCTCTCCATTTTTTGTAAAACTTTTAAACGGTATTGTTTAAAAGACCTTTTGAAACCTCTCTTAATTGTGTGCCTACAAGCTTCTCAAGTAGGAGTGGTATTCAAAATCTGTAACCGTTGATTCAAAACGTTGAATTTCCGATTCTTTAATTCGATGGTAAACTTTCTGAAACTGTTCGCCAAAATAATCACCAACAAGTGCTGATTTTTTGGTCTTGTCATTTGCTTCACGCCAAGAAATACTTAAAGATGGCGGGTGTTGTTTGTGTGAATTGCCAACCGTTTCTGGATCAAGAGGTAACTTATTGATAATTCCGTCAAGAACACTGCTTAATATTGAGGCGAAAACAAGGTAAGGATTCGCATCAGCACTCGCTGCTCTGAACTCTAATCGTGTCGCAGCAGCGGAGGCTTCCGGTAATCGTATGAGAGCTGTGCGGTTCTCATTACCCCAGCTCAATGTTGTTGGAGCGTGATTGCCGTTTGGCACAAGGCGGCGGTAAGAGTTTGCATGGGGCGCATAAAAAGACATTAATTCGGTTGTAGAATTCAGCAGGCCCGCAATAGCATGGGCAAAAATACCTTGCGGCTGTTTATTGTTGTCCATTGCAAAAAGGTTATTACCCTCTGCGTCAACAAGGCTCAAGTGAGCATGCATGCCATTTCCAGCTTCACGAGTGAATGGCTTCGCCATAAAGGTGGCATTTAAGTCGCATTGTTTTGCGCAGTTCTTAATCAATCTCTTCAGTAAGAAGGCCTGATCTGCCATTAACAAAGGGTCGCTGTGATGAAGTAAGTTGATCTCAAACTGAGACGGCGAGCATTCCTTAATGGCTGTTTCTGCAGGTATGCCTAACGCGTGTGCACTTTTTTCAACCAAAGTGAAAAACTTATCAAAGTCATCCATTTCGCCAAGATTCAACAGTTCGACATGTTCATATCTTCTATTCGTGCCCGGAATCAAAGGCATTTGTGGATGACCGTGTTCTGTTAGATTTTTATCAATGAGGTAGAATTCCATTTCTGGTGCAATTACAGGTTGTAGGTCCAATTCTTTGAATCGATCAAGAACACGCTGCAGTACGTGCCTTGGGTCAGCAAATACCGGCTGGCCGTTAGCGTCTTCCATACTCACCAGACATTGTGCTGTTTTTCTATCACACCAATCGGTCAATGCTAAGGAGCTAGCAACAGGTGTGCAAATAGCATCTGAGTCACCAGACATAACAAGTCCAGTGCCGTCTGGGTTGTCGCCCCATATGTCCAGTGCATAACTAGATAAAGGCATTCTAAGGCCACCATCAAACGCCTTTATCAAAGTTTTAGGAGAGGCCCATTTTCCTCTAGGAACACCATTAAAGTCTACGTAGATAAACTCAACGCGCTCCACACCAGGATGTTCGTATAAAAATTCTTGCCCAATGTTTTTCATTATTTTCCTGTTGTTTGTTGCACTAAATCCCGAGCCTAATGGGTTTTTATTGAATTTAGTGCACACATTTCAAATTATTTATGAGATAATTCTACCATAAATTGAGATCTGTGATCACAAATTAATAAAAAAGTATGAAAGCGAAGATTGACATTAAAATATTAAATGAAATTAGAAGGGTAAAAAATATGCCAAATAAAGCGTTTTCAAAAGTGAAGCCAAGACAACCCGCTCTTCCAGTTAATGAATGGGTGTATGCAACGTTGTGCGAGTTAATATTGCACGGCGAATTTGTTCCAGGGGTAACTATTACACTAAGGGGTATTGCTGAATCACTTGATGTTAGTCCAATGCCAGTCAGAGAGGCGGCCTCTAGGTTGATTTCCGAGGGGGCACTTGAGGTGTCTGTCAAAAGACGAATTAGTGTCTCACAAATGACCCAGGAAAAATTTGATGAACTCGTTTTGGCCAGATTGAGCTTAGAGCCCGAGCTTGCGGCTTTGGCGTTGCCTTATATTGACTCAGAAAGACTTAAGTTATTGATAGACATTGATAAGAAACTTGATGTTGCCATTTCCACCGGCAATATAGAAGACTACACAAAATATAATTGTCAGTTTCATTTTGGCATCTATGAGGCTGCACCTTCTCCCGTGCTTTTGCCAATTATTAAGAGTTTGTGGTTGCGCTTTTCACCCTTTTATCGAATTGTTGCTGGGCGTGCTGGTACGCAGACACTGGATGACTACCATGAGGCAGCGATTGACGCTATAAAGGCTGGAGATCCTGTTGCCCTTGCTAAGGCCATTCATGAGGACATTGAAGAGGGTATGGATATGTTAAATGAGTCTATCGGCACATCTTAGGCACCAAACCTTTAGCAACCCTCATTATTCATTATTCTTAATTATCATTTCCAAATGATTATTAAGTTCTTCTTGCTTTTTAGTTAATTTATCTATATCATTTATTTGTGATCACAAATTTGTGGTAAATCTTTTTGACTAATTTAGCTTTATGGAGTGAATATGACGATTGATACTTTAACATTACAACAACAGGATGCCAAACACCACTTGCATCCTTTTAGTGATTTTCAATATCAAAACAAACCACACACCACACACATGATCAGCCGTGCTGAAGGTGTATACATTTTTGATAATGACGGCCGAAAAATCCTTGATGGAATGTCTGGGCTTTGGTGTGTCAACATGGGCTATGGTAATCAATCGGTGCACAAGGCAGTGATTGAACAAATGGAAAAGCTGGTCTATTACAACACTTTTTTTGGCACCAGTCATCCCCCGGTCGTAAGGCTCTCTGAAATGATTGCTGACGTTACTCCTGAAGGAATGAATCAAATATTTTTTACGGGTTCAGGGTCTGAGGCAAATGACACCATGATGAGACTTGTTCGCCATTATTGGGCGTCAAAAGGCACACCTTCAAAGTCGATTATTATCAGTCGAAAGAACGCCTATCACGGGTCAACTATGGCGGGCGCTAGTTTGGGGGGTATGAGTGCAATGCATGCTCAAGGTGGCCTGCCAATTCCTGGTATTGTACATATTGATCAACCTTATTATTATGAGGCTTGTGTTGAGGCTGGCGAGGCTATTGATCGCGCTGAATTTGGCAGGCAAGCTGCCCAGGCACTTGAGATTCAAATTGATGAACTGGGCGAAGACAATGTTGCAGCCTTTATTGCCGAACCGATTCAAGGTGCTGGCGGCGTCATTATTCCTCCAGAAACGTACTGGCCAGAAATTGATCGTATTTGCAAAGAGCGCAATATATTACTTGTCGCCGACGAAGTTATTTGTGGTTTTGGCAGGACAGGCGAGTGGTTTGGCTCAGATTATTATAATATCAAACCCGACATGATGCCGTTTGCTAAGGGTGTTACCTCTGGTTACCTACCGTTGGGTGGGCTTGTTGTGAGTGATGAGATAGTGTCAGTTCTACGTGACGCTAAAGTCGAGTTGGCTCATGGGTATACCTATTCAGCGCACCCAACGTGTGCCGCAGCGGCAATTGCCAATATTGAGTTAATGCATGAATGCAATATTATCGACAGGGTAAAGAATGGTGTTGGGCCATATTTATCGAATAAGTGGAAGTCACTAGAGGAGCACCCGCTTGTGGGCGAGGCGAGAAGTTTGGGTATGTTGGCGGCCATTGAAATTGTTAAAGATAAAGATAATTTTATTCGACATGAAAATTCTAGTGAAGTCGCTGGTATTTGTCGTGATCATTGTTTTGCTAATGGGCTAGTGATGAGAGCGGTCGGAAATAAAATGATTATCGCACCGCCACTTGTTTGCACCAATAGTGAAATAGATGAGATCCTTGAAAAAGTATGGCAATCTCTGGATATGACTGCAGCGAGCATTCGCTAGGCTGGACGTACAAAGTGCAATCCTATTACCAGGCCAGTGCAAATATAACCATTGAGAAAGACCCTCTTAGTGAGGATGTGCACGCCGATATTTGTGTGATAGGTGGTGGTTACACCGGCCTGTCTACTGCCTTGTATCTTGCAAAAAATGGTATTAAGGTTGTTGTACTTGAGGCCAATAAACTAGCCTCAGGTGCCTCAGGCGCAAATGGTGGGCAAGTTTCTGGTGGCATGAGGCGTGACCAGTTCTATCTTGAAAAAACATTGGGTTTTACTAAGGCTAAAACGTTGTGGACTATTGGTGAAAATGCAAAGATGCATGTAAATTCATTAATCGATGAATATCAAATCGAGTGCGACTATAAGAGTGGTATTGCACATCCAAATCACAAGCAAAAGTTTTGCGATGAATCGAAGGCATATGTTGATTACATGAATCAAACTTATGAATACAAAGACATAAGCTATATAGATGACTCACAGATGCGAGAAATGACGGGCTCTGATACTTATTATGGCGGTTCTTATGATAAATCTGAGGCACAACTACACCCTCTTAATTACGCACTTGGCATCGCGAAGGCAGCCTTGAACTTGGGCGTCAATATATACGAGAACAGTCGTGTGATATCCTACAAAGAGCAACAAGGCTCGATGAATGTTCAGTGCTCAAAAGGGAGTGTTATCGCTGACCGTGTTGTTTTGGCTTGCAATGGCTATTTGGGCGCTCTTGAAAAAAGGCTGGACGCCAAAATTTTGCCAATGAACAACTATATCATTGCGACCAAGCCCTTGAGCGAGGAGACTGTGCGTAGGATTAATCCAAGGGACATAGCTTTTGCAGATTCTCGTTTTGTTGTGAATTATTTTCGCCTGAGTGCGGACAAGCGCTTGCTATTTGGTGGTGGCGAGAATTATTCAACAAGCTTATCAAATAGAATTTTGCCCATCGTGACTAAACCTCTGACTGTTGTTTATCCTTTTTTGAAGGATGTACAAATTGATTATGCATGGGGCGGAAAGCTGGCGATAACAATGAACCGTCTGCCATATTTTAAGTCGCTATTTGGTGGTAAGGTGCTTTCAGCTCAAGGATATTCTGGTCAGGGTGTTGCTCTAGCAAGTTATGCCGGAAAAATCATCGCAGACAAAGTTTGCGATTCTGGAGATGTGTTTGATGTGATTTCGAATATTTCGATTCCCAGTTTCCCTGGAGGTCGGCTTCTACGTAGTCCAACAATGAAAATCGGGATGGCATACGGCGCCATACTGGATCGAATATAAATCTAAGGAGTGGAATGTTAAATTTAACAAATTTTTATATCAATGGTCAGTGGACTAAGCCCATAAAAAGTCAAGAATTTATTGCAACAAATCCTGCAACACAGGGATCGATTGCAACGATAAGTCTGGGCTCAGGTGCAGATGTTGATCGAGCCGTTGAGTCTGCTCGTGAGGCCTTTAAGGGTTTTTCAAGAACCACTGTTGATGAGCGCTTGGCGTTGCTTCAGAAATTGCTAGATATATATATGGATCGCTATGAAGAGATGGCACAAGCTATCACTTTGGAGATGGGTGCGCCGATAGAATTTTCTCGAAACAACCAAGCGGCTTGCGGTAGTGGCCACATCAAGGCTGCTATTGATGCTTTAAGGAATTACGCTTTTGACCAGCCAATGAAATCTGGCCATGTATATAGAGAGGCAATTGGCGTTTGTGGTTTGATTACGCCGTGGAATTGGCCAATAAACCAAATTGCATGCAAGGTTGCACCAGCACTTGCAACAGGCTGCACTGTGGTCCTAAAAGCTAGCGAACTTGCACCATTATCAAGCCACCTATTCGCGGAAATGGTGGATCAAGCAGGCTATCCTAAGGGTGTGTTTAACCTAGTTGATGGTCTTGGGCCAGAGGTTGGTGCTGCTATTTCTTCTCACGCGGACATTGATATGGTGTCATTTACAGGTTCTACTGAGGCCGGCATTGCAGTGAGTAAGGCGGCCTCTGAAACGGTGAAGCGAGTGTGCCTAGAGCTGGGCGGAAAGTCACCAAATATTATTCTTGATCATGAAAAATATCAAAAGGCAGTTGAGGGTGGTGTTGCATCGTGCTTTAGAAATACTGGCCAATCATGCAATGCACCGACAAGAATGTTGGTGCCTGAGCATCGCTATGAAGAGGCTATCGAGTATGCCAAAGAGTTTGTCGGACAAATGACGCTTGGTGATCCAAGTGACGAGGCGACAATAATCGGTCCAATTGTCAGCGAGACACATTTTGATCGCGTGCAATCTTATATGGATATTGCTCTTAATGAGGGAGCGCGACTGATATTTGGTGGTCCTGGTAAGCCGGAAGGTTTTGAAAAGGGCAATTACACAAAACCAACTTTATTCGCCGATGTTAATAACGACATGAGAATTGTTCAAGAAGAGGTGTTTGGTCCGGTGCTGTGTATTCAATCGTTCGGTAGTGTTGATCAAGCCATTGAAATGGCTAATGACAGCCAGTTTGGATTGGCGGCATATATTTCTGGCGCGAAGGATGAAATTATGCCGATAGCGCACCAATTGCGCGCAGGCATGATTGCACTGAATGGTGATAGTCAAGGTTTTGATTGTCCATTTGGAGGCTATAAACAATCTGGCAATGGCCGAGAATGGGGTGAGTTTGGCTTTGAAGATTACTTAGAAATTAAAACAATTGCGGGTTAATTGCGGGTTAAAAAAATAGAATGGCACAACAGAACAAACATTATGCGGGTAACTGCGATCATACGGGTAGTTATTACGCCTCATCAGCTAACAATAAAAGTTTCAGAAAGCAACTTGTGGGCGACCATGAAGTGGAAATCTGTGTTGTAGGTGGTGGTTATAGCGGTCTTTCAGCCGCGTTACACTTGGCTGAAAAAGGCCATCAAGTCAGCCTCATTGAAGGCGCAAGAATAGGTTGGGGCGCTTCTGGCCGCAACGGCGGACAAATTGTTAATGGTTTAAATGCAAGCTTGGGCGTGATTGAAAAACGCTACGGAAATGAGTTTGCATCATTTGTGGGCAAACTTGTTCAAGAGGGCGGCCAAATTATTCGTGGCAATATCTCCAAATACAATATTCAGTGCGATCTAAAAGAAGGCAATCTTTTTGCAGCTTATACTCAAAAGCACTTGCGTGAGCTAGAGGCAAAGCAAAAACTTTGGCGAAGCCATGGTATGGATGACCATGAAATGGTGAGTAAGTCGGATATGCATCAGTTTGTTGGTAGTGATGTGTATAGCGGCGGCATGATTGATAAAACTGGAGGCCATATCCATCCTCTTAATTTGGCACTGGGTGAAGCTACGGCAATCGAATCAAATGGTGGTAGAATTTTTGAAATGACTCGCATGCAGTCTATGAAAACACAAGGTCAAGATATTGTTGTAACAACAGATAAAGGAACGATTTGTTGTAAAAAATTGGTGATTTGTGGTAATGCTTATTTGGGCAAGGTTATTCCAAAACTAACCTCAAGAGTGATGCCGGTTTCTACCCAAATTCTTGCAACGAAGCCATTGAGCGATGATTTAGCAAATGAACTTTTACCAATGGATATGTGCGTTGAAGATGTTCGCTACATTCTAGATTACTACAGATTATCTGCAGACAAGCGTCTGCTATTTGGCGGCGGCACCGTTTACGGTGGCTCAGATCCTAAAGATATAGTTGCCAAATTAAGACCCAATATGGAAAAAGTCTTTCCGCAACTGAAAGGCATACAAGTGGATCACGCTTGGAGTGGAAATTTTGCCTTATCTTTCTCGCGTGTTCCGCAGATGGGCCGCTTGGATAATAATGTCTATTTTGCTCATGGCTACAGTGGTCACGGCGTTACCGGCTCACATTTATTTGGACGCATTCTCTCGGAAGCAATTGATGGTGATACCAAGCGTTTTGATGAGTTTGCCAAAGTGCCATGGATCCCCTTCCCAGGTGGGAGGTCGCTCAGGGTGCCTTACTCAGTTGCCGGATCTTGGTGGTATGGCTTGCGTGACACGCTGGGTTTATAGAAATAATTCTATCCAGTGGCTTGTTTTGAGTGTTAGAGAAGAATGTTTGCGCATGGTAGGGTATGCTAATTCCTAGCTTTTGTAAAAAATACAAATATAGTTGGTTCAAATATACCTCTCGATGTTCTTGAAAGTCTAAAAACCATTGTCGAGGATGAATTAACAGCGATCGATACGATAAATCACGGTATAAATCATTTGTGTGGGCGGAAATTATTGGCGATGAACAAACCTATATCACTCAATAGTGTCCAGTCATTTAATGACGATCTAAAAGCGCTAGTTACTCATCTTAGGTAGCATCAATTTTTTGTTTTGCTTTTAATACCAAGTAATCATGGGCAATGGTAGCCGCTGCTATCGCGGTGATATCAGCATGATCGTAGGCTGGGGCAACCTCAACAACATCCGCACCAATAAAGTTTAATTGACCGAGACCACGCAGAATGCCCAGCGCTTGTGCAGAGCTCAATCCGCCCGCAACAGGGGTACCAGTACCCGGTGCAAATGCCGGATCAAGACAATCGATATCAAAAGTAAGATAGGCTTTATGAGTGCCAACAGTCGCAAGAATTCGTTCAACAACCGCTTTTATGCCGTTTTCGTGAATCCATGGCGCGTCAAGAATGGTGAGGCCTCTGGTGTTGATATTGTGTGTGCGAATCCCCACTTGAATTGAATGATTTGGGTCAATCAACCCTTCTTTTAGAGCTCGGGTAAACATAGTGCCGTGGTCAAGACGACCCTCTTCATCGGGCCAAGTGTCTGTATGTGCATCAAAGTGCACAAGTGCCATGGGGCCGTGTTTTTCATAGTGCGCACGCAGCAGTGGGTAGGTGACAAAATGATCGCCGCCAAAAGTCAGCATTTCACTACCAGAGTCAAGAATTGCCTTAGCGTGTTGCTGTATTTGTTCAACTACATCAGTTGGATAGCCATAATCTAGTGAACAATCACCATAATCGATGACAGCCAAGGTTTTGAATGGATCAATGCCATCAGGAAAGGCAAGTAATTCTGCCAGTTGAACCGATGCCTCTCTTATTGCCTTTGGCCCAAAACGTGCACCAGGCCGAAAGCTTGTTGCTGCATCAAAGGGAATACCACTAATGGTAATATCAACACCGTTCAAATCTTTGGTATATTTGCGGCGCAAAAAACTGAGTGCACCACTGTAGGTCATTTCGCCATCTCTGCCATAAAGGCTTTTTTTGTTGAATGCCTGGTCTGTAGTGCTTTCTTCAAAATCACTCATGAGTTATACCTCTTAATGTGCGTATTAATTGTGATCACAATTATATGCTGTAATTTACTACTGCATATTAATATATTGAACTATATGTAATAATACAACTATATAAAAGTGTAAAATATGTGATCACAAATGTAATTTAACGATTTAAAAACATATGAAAATTGGTATTTTTCAAGTTGGTAAAGCGCCCGATGAGTTGATTGATCTTTATGGCAGTTATTCCAAGATGTTTGTTGCGCTTCTTAGCGGTAAGGGTTGTGCGATTGATTTTAGAACGTACGAGGCTTGGAATGGTGAGCTCCCTCAGGATATTGATGAATGTGAAGGCTGGATTATTACCGGATCCAAGCACGGCGTTTATGAAGAGCATAGCTGGATTTCAAAACTTAGCCGCTTAATCATAGACATTTATCGTGCCAAACAACCCCTTGTTGGTATTTGCTTTGGTCATCAAATCATAGCCCAAGCTTTAGGCGGTGTTGTCGAGAAGTCTAACAAAGGTTGGGGAATTGGGCTTGATACTTACGCTCTTGATAATAAAGCAGATTGGATGGTTGATGTCGGTGATGAAATTACACTCAATATTATCCATCAAGATCAGGTGATTGAGGTACCTAAGGGTGCAGTTGTTTACGCTAGCTCTGACTTCTGTAAGAATGCGGGTTTTTATATAAACGACAACATCTTAACAATCCAAGGGCATCCCGAATTTTTGGTTGAGTTTACAGCAAAAATTTTAGCCCTTCGAAGCGCGCTAACCATTCCAAAAGAAGTGGTGGAGCCAGCCCTTGTTCAGTTAGATCGGCATGGTGAGGGGGTTGGGTCACAAGATTTTGGCGCCATGATTTGTCAGTTCTTTCGCTCTAGTTTAGCCGAGTAAAAGCCTCAATTGCCTTGTTGCTAATATAGTCGCCAATTGGCATTGCTGAGGTTGCTGCGGGGGAAGGTGCGTTACAAACGTGAATGGACCGCTCACTCTCGGCGAAAAGAAAATCATGCACCATGGACCCGTCTAGTAAAACAGCTTGAGCGCGAACGCCTGCAGGATAAGGTTGAAGGTCTTTATGATTGATTAATGGACAGTATTTTTGAACTTTCCGCAAATAGCCGCGTTTGTAAATAGAATTAAGCATTTCACCGAAGCCCGATCTCAAGTTTTGCCCAATTACCCTATAAAACCCTTTAAAGCAAAACATTTGTATTGAGTCTTTAAAGCTGAAATTGATTTTGTTGTAGCCTTCACGCTTAAATCCCAAGACTGCATTGGGACCAACAGTGATGCTGCCATCAATCATTCGTGTTAGGTGGATGCCAAGGAATGGTAGCTCGGGGTCTGGAATGGGGTAGATCAAATGTTTAACAAGCTGATTGCATTTTTTCGGCAGTTGAAAGTACTCACCACGAAAAGGAATGATTTGAAAATCTGTTGAAATATTTAGCATTTTCACAATACGATCGGCCATTAATCCGGCACAGCTGATTAAATACTTGGTTTTAAGTGTTTCTTGCTTGGTTATAACTTCAATAGAGCCTGAGCTTTCATTAAGGTTGGTGATTTGAGTATCCAGCAAATATTCACCACCCAAGGCTTCAAATTGTTCGGCCATTTTGTGTGTAATTAATTGGTAATTAACAATAGCGGTTGATTTGACTAGAATGGCACCAAGACCGGTGATATTGGGCTCTATCTTCATTAGTTGGTCTTTGTTTAACAACTCAACTTCAATCTCGTTCTGCTTGCAACGCTCAAGCAAGGTGTTCATTCGATCAAGTTCGTCATTTGTGGTGGCTACAAGTAATTTGCCGCACTGGTCAAAAGGAATGTCGTGTTTTCTACAAAACTCAAGAGTTGCCTTGAGTCCTTCTTTGCAAAACTGGGCTTTTAGGCTACCAGGCTGATAGTAAACACCTGCATGAATAACACCACTGTTGTGTCCTGTTTGGTGGGTAGCAAATGAACACTCCTTCTCCAGTAAAAGAACTTTTTTATCTGGGTGTTTAGATATTAAAGATAGGGCCGTGGAAACACCCACAATGCCCCCGCCTATAACTATGAAATCGTGCATATTAATAAATATTAAGCCATTTGGACACTATACCGTTTTTTAGTCAACAAGTGCATTTTCAACAAAAGCACCTCTTTGACGTAAAAGCTCTCTGTGTAGATTTTTTTTGGCGATAAATTTATCGCGGCCATGCAACCAGCAGTAGTTGTTAATAACGAGCAAGCTGCCTTCACTAAGTTCAACACCAAAAGTGTTGGTTTCTGCCTCCAATGACTCACCCATTTCATAAAGGTATAAGCCTTGCTCAATGTTCAGTGGCTCGGCAAATTGATCTATAAAAGACATTCGAGGTTCGCCTTGCTTTTCTTCATCAATAAAGACTGGGTGATGTGTTTTGTACCCTACGTTTTTGCTCGGTGGCGATCCCCACTGTATGTCTTCTTTGGCTTGATTATTTTTGTAGAACTTGCCCAAATCCTGCCAGTCATCAACATGTAGAAGTAGCGAATCACCACCATCAACATCTATTTCAAGTATTTTTTGCATAATAACCCAGTCGGTGTATTCTTTAACGTAGGTACCATCGGTGTGCAATTCCATTCGACGGTGTGCCTGGCGAAGATAGCTGTCACTATTATCTTCATTTTTTACACTAAAGCGAGCGTAGAATTTGCCGGACATTGAATCAAGGTTTGGCACACCAATTAAGTGAGAAATTGCAGTGGAAAGCATTATATTAAAATCAATAAAGTCCACGCCATTAAGTGTGTCAGGATCAAGTGATTCGCATTGAATCATTACCGCACCTGTTTGGCGATCCTTAATAGTATCTAGCAAAAAATCGCCAAGTGTACTATTGGTTTCTTTGTTTAGAGAGTTGGCAATATGAAAGCGTAAAAATGGTTTATATTCGATCGCTTGAACGCTTTGAAATTTAATATTTTTGCAAAAGTTGTTGATGGTTGTGCTGGATAGCGTTACTATCAAAAGTCTTTTATTTTTTGGGTGTGGACTGGTAGTAAAGCCCATTGCTTGGTTGTTGCTCATAATTGAAACAAGTTATTTAAATAATGTCGACATTTTACAATTATAACTACATTTATAGTAAAATGCAATTAATTACATTGAGTGCCATCCAGCATTTATCATGATGTTGTTATGAATATTGAACAAAAACTGAAGTGACTACCTCGACAAAAAATACTGCTGCCAAGATACTAGAGACCCTAACTGACGATATCCTGGAGGGTTCATATCTGCCAGGCGAGAAGTTGCATATAAAAACCCTAAAGGAGCGATACGAGGTGGGTACAAGCCCATTGCGAGAGGCGTTAAGCCAGTTGATTGCAAAAGACTTGGTTGTCTCGGAAAACCAAAAAGGTTTTTACGTTAGTGAAATTTCAATAGATGACCTGGAGGATATTTACCAAGCGAGGGCAAAAATAGAAGCACTTTGCATCGAAATGGCTATTGAAAAGGGAGATGACTATTGGGAGGCTAATTGTTTAGCTGCGATGTATAAGTTAAATAAAAGTAGTACTTCGGCAAGTGTTGACCTCAAGGAGTGGCAGAAGCGACACAGTGCTTTTCACAGTGATTTAGTGGCTGGCTGTGCTTCGCCTCGATTGTTGCAAATTAGGCAATCGTTATTTGAGAAATCAACTCGATACCGTAATCTTTGGTTAAAAGAAAATGTGACTAATGCCGATACACTTGGGCTAAATCAGCAAGAGCACACAGCGTTACTTAATTTGGCCCTTGAGCGTGATGCCAAGGGTGCTGCTCAGCTTGTAGAGGCGCACATACTCACACCGGTAGAGATAATCAAAAAAGCGTTGACTTAACTATCAAATCTAATGGCAGTACATTGAAGTGGTCGGGAAAACTCGGCTGGGATATGGTGTTTATTGTCAAATAACACCGGCGCTAAAGCTTTTAACATATCCTCATAGATGTCTTTCTTGAAGTCGATGACAGCGTCGATAGGGTTCCAAAAGTCAACCCATTTCCAGTCGTCAAATTCAATATCGTCGTGAGAGTCTAGGCAAATATTCTCTTCACCGGAGTCCAGCCTTAGCAGAAACCAAACTTGTTTTTGACCTACATAAAGTGGCTTTTGGTTGGGTCTTAGGTAGTTATTTGGAAGATCGTAGCGCAACCATTTTGGCGTTTTTGCAAGCACAGTAACATGTTCTTTTGCAAGGCCAACTTCTTCTTCAAGCTCGCGATAAAGGGCATCGAAAAGGTCTTCGCCTCTATCGATTCCGCCTTGTGGTAGCTGCCAAGAGCTTTCCTTGTATCGCTTTGCTAGAAGTATTTGCTTTTTATCGTTTGTAAGTACAATGCCAACGTTAGCGCGATAGCCCTCAACGTCAATCACTAATCATCGCCAGCAGCAAAACCTAAAATATGAAGCAAGCTTAAGAATAGATTGTAAATAGAAATGTAAAGTGTTACGGTTGCCATAATGTAGTTCGTCTCACCACCGTGGATGATTGCACTTGTTTGATAGAGTATTAGTCCACTCATCAACAGAATAAAACCAGCGGATACGGTTAGAGATAATGCTGGCATACTGAAGAAATATGCAGCAAGGCCTGCTAAAAACATTACCATAATGCCCGCGGCTAAAAAACCACCCATAAAACTAAAGTCTTTTTGAGAAACTAGCGCATAGACTGACAGTGTTGCAAAGATAACAGCCGTACCGGTCATTGCCATAGCAACTAATTCAGCGCCATTGGAGAAGGCTGTTAAGTACATATTAATGATTGGGCCTAACGTTAAACCCATAAAGCCCGTTAAGGCAAACACCGCTAAAATACCGTAAGCAGAGTTTCTGAGCTTGGTCACCAAAAACAGTAAACCGAAATAACCAACAAGGGTCATTAGGCCAAGATGAGGGAAGTTTGTTGCCATTGCTACGTACGCCATTACACCACTAAAAAATAGCGTTGCTGAAAGCAATTGGTAAGTGTTTCTAAGGGTGCGATTGATAACAATTGCATTACTTGCTGTTTGAACGTTTGAACGCATAATATTTGAAGTAAAAGTAAAAGTGTAAAATATAGTCAATTTCGACTC
>DUCF01000053.1 GCA_012959965.1 Candidatus Thioglobus sp.
CCTTAATTTCTTGGAATTCGTGAATGCCAAAAACGCTGTATTCTCGGCCGTTGCCCGACTGCTTATAGCCCCCAAAAGGCGCGTCATAATCTTGTGCTGCACCATTAATATGAACTGTTCCTGATTTTAATCGCCTAGCAACACGGCGCGCTTTTTCTCTATCAGAAGACGAAACATAAGCACCAAGACCGAAATCTGAATCATTAGCAATTTGAATGGCCTCCTCTTCGTTTTCGAAAGGGATAACAACCAAAACTGGTCCAAAAATCTCTTCACGTGCAATTCTCATTGTGTTGTTAACGTTAGAAAATAATGTGGGTTTAACAAAGTAACCTTTTTCAAGGCCTTCTGGCTTACCGAGCCCACCAGCTACCAATTGAGCACCCTCTTCGATACCGATTTGAATGTAATTTTGAATTTTTTCAAATTGAGTTACCGATACAACTGGACCAAGATGGTCGCCCTCTTGGTGTGCACTGCCAATCGTGTAAGCATCAGTCGCCCTTTTGGCGATTTTTACAGCTTTGTCATAAGCACTTGCCTCCACCAACATCCGCGTCGGCGCATCGCAAGATTGACCCGTGTTGTACATACACTCCTGAACACCCTGGATAACCATTGCTTCCAAATCGGCATCGGCAAATATGATATTAGCGGATTTTCCGCCCAGTTCTTGCGAAACCCTTTTGATGGTACCTGCTGCAGATTTTGCAATTTCTATCCCTGCGCGAGTTGAGCCCGTAAAAGAAACCATATCAACCAGAGGATGAGAGGTAAGCGCTGGACCAATAACCGCCCCTTCCCCGTGAATCAAATTAAACACACCAGGCGGAAAGCCTGCGCGCTCAATGCATTGAGCGAAAAGGTCGGCAGAAAGCGGTGTTAATTCGCTCGGCTTTAAGACGACGCAGCAACCCGCCAATAGAGCTGGCACAACTTTTGATACGATTTGGTTGATCGGCCAATTCCAAGGTGTAATTAGGGCACAAACGCCAATAGGCTCTCTCACAACTCTAGCGCCAGACTCGGTCGTTGTTTCTAGGGTCATTGAACGCATTGCCTTAATAGTCTCTTTGGTGTGACCAATACCAGCCTCAGCTTGTGCTTCTCGAGATACTTGTAAAGGAGCCCCCATCTCGGTACTGATGGCCACAACCATCTCTTCATAGTGGTATTCGTACTCTTCGAGGAAGCGCTCCATGAAGGTCAAACGTGTTTCAACATCCGTCTCAAACCACTGCTTAAAAGCGCCCTTAGCAGCAAGCACCGCATGATCAACGTCCTCAACACTGGCTAGTGGTATTTGGGTGAATTCTGTTGCCGTCGAGGGGTCGATCATAGGCAGCATTTCGACAGACTTTCGAGGATTACACCACTCCCCATTAATAAAAAACTGCAGATTGTATGGTTGGTGATTCATTGCACTGTCCTAATCAAGTAATGAGTCTGTTCGAACGCGCTCATCGATACGGTCTTTATGGGCTTCGGTTACTTTGCCGTAAAGATCTTTAACGCGCTGGGGGTTGCCGATAATGCCCGGTTGCTCAGTAAATGATTGAATTAGCAACAATCTATCAGTGTCTCCAGTATTATGGGTGACTCGATGTAGAGAAAAACGACCCAAGAAAAACTGCAGGTCACCCTCTCGTAATTTTAGGCGCTTGACTCTCGAACGATCACCACCCAAGACTTTTTTAACTTCGTCAAAACACTCGTCACTTCGAGTTCTTAAGTCAGGAACATACTCAAAGTGGCCGCCTGACTGTGCGCCTTGCAACAAAAAGGTAATGGTAAATTCATTGGTATCAAAATGCCAATTAAAGGTTTGTTGTGGCTTACACAGATTGACAATCATATTTGAGACTGGGTCGGCATATATGTGTAGCTTCTTTTTACTCAAACAAGCAGCAAGAAAATCACGCAATGGTTTCCAGTAATACAAGGTATGGGCATAGGTACCCTTACCTAATAAATCCGCTGTTATAAAGCCATTAGAGCGCTCCATGAAAATATTTTGAGGGTGATCATCCGCTTTATTCCGATTACCTTCAGCAAGGTAGATATTGCAAAGCTTTGATTCGGCATAGTATGCTTTAGATTTTCTAGCATCGGCCTCACTAACCAAGGCATCAAGGCCGCTATCGCTTAAAAAATTAGAAAGCACAGCACAGCCGTCTTCATCAAGACCGCCTTTTATACTATTGACAATCTCTCTATATTGGCTGCTTTGTGGTTGATCTATTGGGTATGTTTTTAAATCAATGATTTCGCCAACCTTCATAGTTACCTCCAAATTCTTAATAGTCTTGACGACCTTTAACAATAACTTCGTAGCCCGACTCCTCAGGCTCATCGTCAATCATCTCAGCAGGGAAGCCGTGACCCAAAACCTTAACCTCTACAGCCTCTTCCAATCGCTTAATAATATTGGGTGATAACTCACGTGAACCATAACGTCTCTCACCATCCTTAAAAATATCAACAACAAGTGGTGCAACTTCAAGGTCTAGGCCTTCTCGCTTTGCCAGCTCGTTAAAAATACCCACATCCTTGGAAACAAGGTCCATGGTAAAGCTAATGTCCCGGGAACCGTTGAGTATCACTTGTGATTCTGTCTCATGAACAAAAGAATTACCCGAGGAGGCTTTAAATGCTTCATAAGTCACATTCATATCCATACCAATTAATTTCATTGTTGTCAACGCCTCGGCGACTGATACAAGATTCACTGTTGCCAAATAATTGGTCGCCACTTTAAGAATAGAGGCTGAACCAAGCTCTCCAGTATGTAAAATTCGACGACCCATAGTGGTTAAAATTGGCAAAGCACGCTCAAACGTTTCACGCGTACAACCCGCAAAAATTGAAATATTTCCAGTGTCTGCCCTATGGCAACCACCCGAAACCGGGCAATCAACTGGGAAAGCGCCTTTTGCCAGCACAAGAGCGCCAATGCGCCTTATTTCAGCCTCATCGGTTGTACTCATTTCTAACCAAATTTTTCCCTCACTAATGCCAGCCAAAACACCATCTTCAGCCTCCATTACCTGCGAGCACACTTGTGGTGAAGGCAAACAGGTGATTATAATGTCACACGCAAGAGCCATCTCTTTGGGTGAGTTCGCCTCTTTGGCGCCTCGTGCTACAAACTCAACGACAAATTCGGGATTGAGATCCCTAATAGTTAGGTCGTAGCCATTTCTTAGCAAACTTCCCGCAAGTTTTCCGCCTGCATTACCCAAACCAATAAATCCAATTTTCATATCACCCTCTCCTTGTTAGCTCTGGCAGCTTGTGCCTGTCATTTAAAGCAACGAATCATATACTATATAATTATGTTAGTCAACATAATTATGTTGACTAACATAATTATAAAAACCCTTTATAATAAATACAGAGTAATAACTAAAGTGAAGCAGTGACAAAACCAAGAAATCAAAGTGAAAATCGCAACTATCGCAGAAAAAGTTTACTCAGGGCGACTATCATTACCATTGCCTCGTTTGGTGTCGAAGGTGCCACCATTGCCAAAATATGTGCAAAGGCTGGCGCTTCTAGAGGCATGAGCGCGCACTACTTTAAAAACAAAGAGGAATTACTAACCGCAAGTTTCGCGCATATTTTTGAAGACGCCAGCGCAACCAAGCAAACTATCGTTGACTCAAGCGAGCTGAGTGCAATTGAGCGCATCTATCGCTGTGCTGCGGAGAGTTTTCAACCACCGAATTTTGGCTGGGAAAACCTTGCTGCATGGCAAGCCTTTACCAGTGCCAGTACCTACACACCTGGATTTCAAGAAGTGATTAAAACCTATAATGACAGTTTGTTTAGCACTTATTTCAGTCTTTTTAGCGAGGCCAATACTGGGTATTGTATGAGTGTTAGTGAAGAGCAAGCAACGTTAGGACTTCTTGCACTGCTTGATGGTTTGTGGACGAATATCGCGATGAAAAAAAATGATATCACCGCTAAATCTGCTATTAAAGCTTGTCATTGTTATATTGACGGCTGTTTTCACTAAAGTCACAAGCGGTTTAACCCTTATGCGTCAGTCAATTTGTCGGCATACCAACTGGCAAAAGAAGCAACATTTGATTCCATCAAAGTAGAAAATCGCCCTTGCAATGAAGGCGAATGACTTAAGCCTTGCTGTTGGTTTTCCAGTGCAACAATATCTTCATCCATTGCGTCATCAAGGCGCTGGTAATAAGCTTGAGATTTTTCTTCAAAGTCTATCAGTTCTATTGTACTTCTTGGAAAACAGATACTTTGCCTCACTTCACAGCGATTGGGGCCAATCGGATTGGCTTGGTACACCCAAATCGACTCTTGTCCCGCCGCAAAAGTCATGTTGGGAAAAATCCAAGTGTAGCGCGTACCCGAGCCCAATAGTTCACCCAAAGTGTCTATTTTTGGCAAGGCATCTTGTTGTTGACTTTCCAGTAGAGCCCCTGTACCGGAAGTTCGGCCAAATTGACTGGCGTACTCGCCGAGGGTTTTATTTTGCACTTCTGGCTTAAGGTAAATGTTACCGATACTCGTTGGATGAACATTGTTTAAATGATAGTATTCGTTAAAAACATCCAAAAATACCTTCCAATTACACCCTACCTCAAACACTCGACGACGCGTTGTCACCAACCCCTCCAACGACCAAGGCTGATGCAATTCAGCAAAATCAACCAATTGCGTTTTTAACTCAGGCGGGTTGTCGCCTAGAAAGGCAAACAAAAAACCGCAAGCTCGATCAAGCTTGTACTCAAGCAAAGGAAAGTCTTCAGGATTAAATTTCTCCGTTTTTGTCATAGACTTAACCCCAATCAGGCTACCATCAAGTGCATATGTCCAGCCGTGAAAGGGGCAGCTGATTGCCTGACATTGTCCCGACCCCTGCAACAATCTTGCGCCACGATGACGACAAGTGTTTGCGTACAATCGCAAAGCATCTTTTTGATCTCTGATAAGCAACAGGGTTTGCCCGCACAGCTCGAATACTTCGTATTCTCCAGGTTGGTTCAAGCGATCCGCTCGACCCAGTCCAAGCCATTGATTAGCAAAAACCCCCATCCTTTCTTGCTCATAAACAAACGCATCCCAATAACACTCAAACGGCAAACTATATCTCTGTGATTGAGGTAATTTGCACAACTTTAATTGGCTTGAAAATTGGCTTGAATGAATCATATTTTCACCTTTACTGGGCATGACTTTGTATGCTTGGTTGACTTTAAATTTTAACCAATCATGTTTTGTGGGACTTGTTCAATTGCACTAAGAGATTGGTTACGAAGCGCCTGTATGTCAGGGTAGTCAGTATAACCCTGCTCTCCACCACCGTAAAATGAAGCTCGGTGATAAATGTTCAAATCATCCCCACCTTTGAGCCTGGCCACCAAATCTGGATTGGACAAAAACCAGCGACCAAAGGCAATTAAATCATAATGCCCTCTGTCAATTGCCTCTTTTGCGCTATTTGGGTTAAAACCTCCAGCACCCATCATTACACCCTTGTAGATTTTTCTATATTTAGCGCTCAGTGGCGGTGATGATTCAAGCAAACTATCAGTACAGTTTGACAATCCACCAACCCTTGGCTCAGTTAACAACAAATAAGCCAACTTATATTGATTTAGGCTCTCGACAACATATTCGTATACAGATTCTGGATTTGAATGAGTGACACCAAAGTAAACTTGCTTGTTGTGGGAATTTGATGCGACTGGCGAAAGTCTAACGCCCAGTCGATTTGGGCCAACTACATCGATAAGGGCCTCTATAATTTCAAAAAGTATTCGACACCGATGACGAACACTTCCACCGTAGCTGTCGTTCCGCTTGTTCACGCCATCAGCGAGAAACTGCTCAATTAAGTAACCATGGGCAGCGTGCAATTCAACAGCATCAAACCCTGCTGCAAGTGCATTTTTTGCCGCATGTTGATAATCTTGACAAATTCGAGCTATCTCGTGCCTTTCAAGCGCTCTTGGTGTGACCGACTTCTGATCCCAGTTGTAATCATTGCCTACTTCATTTGAATGAACGATCGGCGTCGCCGAAGAACAAACACTCGGTATCGGAAAACCACCGTCATGGACCAGTGGATGTTCACCAATTTCGGGTTGTGCTACACGACCCGCATGCAACAACTGGCACGAAATCAAACCACCACGAGCATGAACTGCTCTAGTAACCATTTTCCAAGCATTGGTTTGTGCCTCTGTCCATATACCCGGAACCTGCCCACCCAATTCTCGTACCGATTGATAAATTGGCCATATGGGTGTTGCTTCGGGCGAAATATGAACTGCCTCGCTGATAAGAAAACCGCCAGAACTGCTTCTTTGACTATAGTAGAGTGCTGTTAACTCGGTTGGTGCAAGCGTATTTTCATCTGCGCGGATACGTGTCATTGGAGCAAGAACAATTCGATGCTTTAAGTTCAAAGAGCCTACCGACAAAGGTGAAAAAAGGTCCATTAGTTAAGAGCTTTTGTTGTAATCTTGCATAATATGCATCGCGCCTTTTTCTGCAACCATCATCGTCGCTGCATTAATATTACCCGAGACAATGTTAGGGAAAATGGAGGCATCAATAACCCTTAAACCCTTTAAGCCATGAACCTTAAGGGATGGGCTCACCACACTTCTCTTGTCATTATCGCCCATTGCACAGCTACCACACAAGTGATAAATAGAACCGCCCTGTTCTTTAAATTGCTGCAATAAGTTTTCATCGCTTTTGTGGCTCAAATCATTGCTAACGCTGTCTGTAACAATACCCCCAAAGGCTAAAGATTGAGAGAGTTTGGTGACGAATTTAGCGCCCTCAATGACATCAACAACATCCTCATCAGCGGATAGATAATTGGGCTGAATTTTTGCAGAACTAAGATAATTTGCATCTGATAAGGCAATACTGCCCCTACTTTTTGGCCTGCAAGGGCTGTACGATAGCATCACACCAGAATGGGGTAACGGCTTAACAATACCCTTGGCATTCGGGTCATTTGTATAAGACAGTGGATTAAAGTAGAGTTGAATATTGGGCTTTGGAACTTGAGATTTGGTATTGACAAATCCACCCGCTTGATTGACACTGACAGATAGGGGGCCACGACGGCTGAATACATACTTTGCGCCTAATTTTGCTTTATTGTAAAAACCCTTCAAATCATCATTGAGCGTTTTAACTTTTGTTTCAAATATAAAACCACCACAAACATGGTCTTGTAAATTTTGGCCAACAGCAGGTAAATTTTTAACTATCTTGATACCCAGTTTTTTGAGCTCGGTACCTTCTCCAACCCCGGATAATTGCAACAGTTTGGGTGAGTCAATAGCGCCCGCTGAAAGCACCACCTCTTTGCTCGCACGATAGCGAATTTGTTGGCCATTTCTGATGGCGATAACACCCACGGCTTGATTGTTTTCAAACAATACCTGCTTAACTCGTGTGTGTGTTTTAATGACTAGATTTTTTCGATTTTTTGCTTTCTCTAAATAAGTGCTGGCACTCGATGAGCGCTGTCCATTGCCAATATTCGCTTCATAAATCCCAGCGCCACACAACTTCTCACCATTGAAATCTTCATTAATATTCATGCCACTCTCGACGCAGGCCTCAAGAAATTTCTGGCAAGTTGGATGCGCTTCTTTTTGCATATTGGTTATGCCGATATTGCCCTCGGATGAATGGTAGAAGTTGTTACCGAGTGGGTGAGATTCTATTTTCTTAAAGTAAGGCAGAACGTCATCGAAACCCCAACCAGCTGCACCTGCTTTTTGCCAGTCATCAAAATCATCCTTGTGACCCCTGACATAAACCATGGCATTGATAGCACCCGAACCACCAAGACCCCTACCTCTTGGTGCGTATATTTTTCTATTAAGCATTTGAGCCTGAGGCTCGGTGTAATAGCAATAGTTGTGTTTTGTACTGTAGTATGTTTTTGCAAAACCGGCGGGTATCTTGATCCACGGGCTTTTGTTGCTACCGCCATCTTCTAATAGTAAGACGCTAAATTTTGAGCATTCACTAAGCCGATTGGCCAGTATGCAGCCCGCCGAACCAGCGCCAACAATGATGAAGTCAAATGTGTTTTGTTCGGACACTCTTTTCAAGCTCACTTCTTGCTATTGCAGGTTATAAGGCTTGGAATTCATTGACAAATGCAACTTATTACCACTATAGGGAGAGTGGAAATTAACCACATCCATATTCAGCGTAACACCCAAACCCGGCTTGCTCGATGGAACGATGTAGCCCTCAACCCACTGAATAGGCTCTTGTAAAATTTCCGCATGAAAACCATCCCAAGTACCAATACTCTCTTGAATTAAAAAGTTTGGTGTTGCGCAGGCCAATTGAATACTGGCAGCCGCACCAATGGGGCCGTTATATAGATGAGGTGCGATTTGGGCATAATGCACTTCCGCAATAGCAGCAATTTTTTTCGCTTCTAAAATGCCACCCACTCGACCCAAATTCATCTGAATAATTGCCGCTGCTTTGTGTTTAAGTAAGTCAAAAAACTCATATTTTGTACTTAAGCGCTCTCCTGTTGCAATTGGTATACTGGTATTTTTCGCAACTTCTGCCATAGCCTCAGATTGACCAGGCGGTACAGGCTCTTCAAACCACAAAGGATCGAACTGTTCAAGTCTTTTGGCTAAACGAATCGCTGAAGCGGGTGTCATTTGACCGTGGGTACCAATCAGCAAATCACAATCATCACCAACAGCTGCCCGTATGCTAGCGCAATAATGCTCGCAATGCCTTAATCGAGACAAAGACAAATGATGTCCTGAGTACACACTATAGTCGCCAGCAGGGTCAAATTTAAGCGCATTAAAGCCCTTTTCTTTGTTTATCAAGGCGGCTTCAACGGCGACCCCAACGTCTTCATAATCGTATTCACCGGCTTTATTTAGAGGATAGAGGTATGTATAAGAGCGTAACTTTTCATTAACCTTGCCACCAATTAATTCGTAGACAGGCTGGTTAGCAGATTTACCAATAATATCCCAGCATGCCATCTCCAATCCAGAGCAAACACCCATCATTGAGAGATCTGTGCGCTGGGTAAAACCACTGGAGTAACACTCTCTAAAAAAGCGCTCCACATGGTGTGGGTCATGGCCTTTTAAATAACGATCAAAAACATCTTCGATGGCTCGTTTCATCACTGATGGATGGAAAGAAGCCGAATAAACCTCTCCAACCCCTTCAATACCGCAGACAGTTTTAAGACTTACTATAATCCAATACATCCCTCCCACGTGAGGCGGTGGCGTACTGACAACATGAACGGCTAGCGTGCTAAGTTTCATAAACCTCTCCAAGAAATTGAATTAACGCAATGTTGGCAGAGTTTATATTACTTGAAGTTTCAGGGCAAACTATTCTTTCTGCTGTCCAGACGCTGCCGCACTTGATCCTTTTTGACCGAGAAGTTGCAGCCCTCCAGCATGGCTTATTATCGGAAAAGCAACCAATACATTTAAACTAAATTGAAAATATTTTCAATAGCTGAAATCAATTATGCGTTTAAACCCCGAGCGCCTCTCGTTGTTTTTTCGTCCACGCTTGACTTAGGCGATCTAGAATAATGGCCAACAACACAATGCCAGTACCGGCTGCTAAGCCAGCACCTGTATTGGACAAACTTAAAGAATAAAAAACATCCCTACCAAGACCACCACCACCAATCATCGGTGTAATCACTTGCATTGCAAGACCCATCATCACACCTTGATTAATGCCCATCATAATGCTCGGCAATGCCATTGGTAGTTGAACTTTAACAAGGCGTTGCAATTTGGTACTGCCAAACATGTGTGACACCTCTGTATAAGATTCCGGTATTTGAGTAATGCCTAGCGTTGTCATGCGAATAACAGGAGGCAGCGCATAGATTACAGTCGCGATTACGGCAGAAACAATGTTGCCGCCAAAAAACATCAATACTGGAATTAAATAAACAAAGCTCGGCATGGTTTGCATGGAGTCCAATATTGGCTTCAGAATCATATTAAGTCTAGGGAAGTTGGCACAAGCAATACCAATTGGCAAGCCAATAATAACGCACAGTAAGACAGAAACCATCACTGACGACAAAGTTAGCATGGCTGAAACCCATAAGCCACAAGCGCCAATAAAAAATAACAAAGCGACGGTGGTCAAAGCAAAGCGCAAACCCAAAGACACCCAGCCTATCAAGCCAAACGCAGTAAAGACAAAATACCATGGCAGATGGGTTAAATAAATATCTAGAGGGTGCAACAGGTAAAGATAGACTATGGCTCTTAATCCTTTTGTAAAAGCAATAAAAGTAGGACTTACAACCAACCAAGCAACAGCCTCATCTACCGGCTCTCGAATTGAAAATTGCATTACCTCCGGAAAGCTTCCAATATTCACAACATAAACATCAAACAACCAAATTGAAAGCAAAATAACAATACTTCCTGTTAGAAAGACGCTACTATTAATTCTACCCATCAGTATGCTTGCCCTAGATTGACTGAATGTGGCAACAATTTTATAAGCGATCCACGCTAATGCTTTGGTAAAGAGTGTAAACAGAAAAGTGATAGACTGCCAAACAGCACCAATGATTGTTTCAATAAATATTGCCGCAGGATTGCGATCCCATTGTTGAGGTAATAAGTAAAAGCGTTGTCCCTGGCTAGGTTTTAATTTCAGCTCAGTATCACCCAAAGCAATACTGATTCTATCAAACATAATCGCCATTAAAACAATGCATGAGCCTGCTTCGAGAGACCAGCCTACTTTTAATCGTGTAATAGCACCCCATACCTCACTACCCAAACCCTCTGCACCAATAAACGTTGCGAGCACAACCAAGCCAAGCGCCATCATTATCGTTTGATTAATACCCATCAAAATACTCGGCAAAGCCAGCGGCAATTGCACCTTAAAAAGCATTTGCAAGCGACTAGAGCCAAAAGATCTGGCGACTTCCATGCTTTCTGCAGAGACTTGCCTAATGCCTAAATTTGTCAGGCGAATAACCGGCGGTAGCGCATATATCATTGTTGCAAAAATCGCCGGTGGGCCACCAATACCAAAAAAGAACACGGCTGGTATTAAGTATACAAAACTTGGCATCGTTTGCATAGTGTCTAATACTGGGCGAACAATGGCCTCTAATCGATTGTTTTGAGAGCACATTACACCCACAAACAAACCTATTAAAACGGATAAAAAAACCGAAATACCCATCAAAGCAAAAGTTTGCATGGTTGAATCCCACATGTCAACGCCACCCCAAAATAAGCAACTAAAGATTGCCAACAATGCCAATCTTAGACCACCTATAGCAAGGGCAATCAGAGCAAGCAATGCCATAATAAATAGCCAAGGAGACAACATAAGAAAATCTTCAACTACGTACAAAACATCACGAATTTCACTCGCAATCATTCGCGTCAGCCAGCGGTAGTTCTGCTTGAGCCAGGTTTCTCCATTATCCACCCAATGACTAAAAGTAAAAGGATCGGATATGGATGTGGGGAAAAGCGTTTTTTCATCAAGTTGTCCCACCCAATAAAATGACGCCAACACGATAGCAAATGCAAATATTAACTTTGTAAAAAGATAAGAACTGGGCTTTAAATCATTGTTTAAGGAATTTTGCATAATATTAGCTTGTCAGGCCTTAGGGCTAAATATATTTAATTAATTTTAGTATTCTACTAATTCTTTGAGCGCATCGAGTGCATTGCTATTGACCGATCAATTTCACCCAACAATTCGCCTTTTTCACCGCAAACGGGTATTGCAGCATCACTGTCTGCGATCATCTCTAGCAAATCTTCAACCTTATCGCTGGTGTGTGCAAAAAAAGTTGGATTGGCAGAAAACGCTTGTTGTGTTTTTTGGGTTGCTGGCTGGCGCATTAGTTTTCCTGCACTCAGCACTTTGTATCGAGGTACGTCTTCAGCAAATTGGCGAACATATTCGTTCTTGGGATTAGCAACAATTTCTTCAGGCGTGCCAATTTGCACAATTTCACCATCTTTCATAATCGCAATATGATCACCCATTTTGATCGCTTCTTGAAAATCATGAGTAATGAAAATCATGGTTTTCTTTACCACTTTTTGTATCGATAGCAACTCATCCTGCATTTCTCTACGAATTAATGGATCAAGCGCTGAAAAAGGTTCATCAAACATCAAAATTTCTGGGCTTACAGCTAATGCACGAGCCAAGCCAACTCGTTGCTGCATACCCCCTGAAAGCTCACGAGGAAGATTATTTTCCCAGCCAGACAGGCCTACTAATTCTAAAACTTCCATTGCTTTACCCAATCTCTCAACACGCGACATGCCACGAATTTCTAGTCCATAGGCTATGTTTTCCAACACACTTCTGTGGGGAAACAAGCCAAAATGCTGAAACACCATGCTGATTGAGAAACGCCTAAAATGATTCAAGTCTTTTGTATTCATTTGGGTAATATTCTTATCACCCACAAAAAAGTTACCTACTGTTGGCTCAATGAGTCTGGACAAACAACGCACCAATGTCGACTTACCACTGCCGGAGAGACCCATCACTACGAATGTTTCACCTTTTTCTATCGAAAAGCTAACATCTTTAACAGCAATTACATGACCCGTTTCACGCTGCACCTCTTCTCGCGTGGAGTTAGCATCCAACTGATCCATAATCTTTTGCGGATTTGGGCCAAAAATTTTCCACATATTCTTACAGCTTATTTTTTCCATAATCTTTACTTGTTGTGTTTAATTCGGGCCTGACACAACACCAGACCCGAAAGGTTTATCTACTTTAATAAATGAATTACAGCAACCAGTGCTTCCATTCATCTTTATTGGCATCGACCCATTCTTGAACTACTTCATCAATGTCTCTACCATCCACGTCAACCGCCATAACTAGCGCAGATTGCTCAACATTAGACAAGTTCATATGACCCAAAAGGTAGGCCGCATCACCGTGTGCAGACATCGAGTCAGGATTGCCATAGTTAAAGGTTATGTCTTCACCCCAACCAGATTCAGGCCACTCAACACTGCCGTATTCAGGCAGTTCGATACCAACTAAATCTAGTGCAGCATGAATCCAATGCGGCGTCCAAGCGTAAAGTAAGAACGGCTCATGTCGTGCGTAAGCAGCTTGTGCTTCAGCCCATGCTGCAGCTTCTGTACCAAGCTCTACTGCAACGAAGTCAACACCAAGCAAATCTAAACGCTCCTGGTCTTTGCACTCCCAACCCGCTGTAGGGCAGGCAATTAGGCGACCTTTACCACCTGTTTCAATGGTGGCAAAATGTGCTTTATACTTATTTAACTGCGCGTAAGAAGTAAGATCGTTGGCCACTTCATCAATGAAGTATCTTGGCACAAAATAAGTAGACGTTCCTACAACACCCACATCACCTAGATAGCTTACAGAGCCATCGCCACCCCATTTAGTCATCATGACTTCTTTAGAGGCAGAGTATGACGGCCAGCTTTCACAAGCAAAGTCCAAATCGCCTGCTGCAATAGCCTCATAAACACCGGGACCTGAAGGCATTGAGATGGCTTTCACCTTATACCCTAGTTCCTGTTCAAGTAGTATTTGTGCAATCTTGCAAGTGACCGCACCACCCGTCCAATCTGGAATTGGTGATGTTAAGCGCTTGCTGTCTGCTTGAGCTGAAGTAACCATACTCATGCTCAATAGTGTTGCCATTGCACCACTGGCAATGACTTTTGTAAATGTATTAATTTTCATTGTAAATCTCCTTAATTTTAATAAAAAGTTTATTTCTATATATAATGAAGTCGCCCTATCCGGCAGACCTCAATTGACTAACGAATGTTTTTACATAAGCGCCTCCTTTAAACAAATACAGGAGAATGTTGTTACTTTATTTAATTTGGAGAGTGTTCGATTCATTAAGCACTCTCCAGGGGTCTTTTTGCTTTACCTTGACGTTGTGAATTTTGCCAGTCTGGAGCAATCCAAACATTTGCATGACTTTGAGGAAGTGGCTCATTACCCAATATCGCATCCGCTATTTTCTCAGCCACCATTAAAGTGGGACCATTAAGGTTGCCGTTTGGCGTAGTGGGAAAAATAGACGAATCCACGACTCTCAGGTGCTCAATACCCCGCACCTTGCCCTTGTTATTTACAACAGCCATTGGGTCGTTGTCAGCGCCCATTTTGCAAGTACAAGAGGCGTGGTAAGCACTTTCTACATTTGCCCTTACCCACGCATCAATTTCAGCATCACTATTAACATCATTACCCGGTTGAATTTCACCGCCGCTATACACTTCCAAAGCCTTTTGCGAAAGAATTTCTCGCGTTAGGCGAATACAATCTCGCCAATCTCGCTTGTCTTGCTCGGTCTCGATGTAATTAAATAAGATATTAGGTTTAGCGTTTGGGTCGCTGCTAATAATTTTCACTCGACCACGGCTGCTGGTCTTATTTGGGCCCACGTGCACCTGATAACCATGACCCTCAAAAGCTGCATTACCATCATAGCGCATCGCTGCTGGTAGAAAATGATACTGAATGTTCGGCCATTCAAGACCGGCTCTAGAGCGAATAAATCCACACGATTCAAAATGATTTGTGGCACCTAGACCTGTTTTGAATAACACCCAACGCGCACCAATTAAAAATTTGGAGAACAAGTTTAACTTGCCGTTAAGTGTAATTGGTTTTTTGCATTTATACTGAAAATACACTTCTAGATGGTCTTGCAAATTCTCTCCAACCCCCGGCAATTCATGTTGGCATTGCACACCAACATCTTCTAAAACCTGTCGAGGGCCAATACCTGATAATTGCAGTATTTGTGGCGAGCCAATGGAGCCAGCACTTAAAATCACTTCTTTAGCGACATACGCCTCAGTCTCAACGTCTTCTTTACGGTAGCGAACACCCACCGCTACTTTATCCTTTAGTAAAATTTTTTCAACCACAGCACCGGTAATAAGCGTCAAATTTTTCCGTTTTTTGGCGGGCTTAAGATGTGCATTAGAGGCGGACGCTCTAACGCCCTTATCCACTGTCATGTGCATTGGTCCAAAGCCCTCTTGCCGCTCGCCGTTGTAGTCATCCGTCTTTGGGTAACCTGCCTCATGACCTGCTTCGATAAAGGCTTGATACAATGGGTTAAGCCTCATATTATTACCACCACAAGTCGCGACTGGTCCACTACCGCCACGATACTCATTCTCACCACCCTGCCAAGACTCGCTACGCTTAAAGTACGGCAGGCAATCAGCATACGACCAGCCTTCAGCGCCCTCAACATGCCATTGATCATAGTCCCTTGCGTGACCTCGAACATATACCATGCCATTAATAGAAGAAGATCCGCCTAACACCTTGCCTCGTGGGCAGTGCATTTCGCGATTGTCAAGAAAAGGCTCGGGCTGAGAGTGAAACTGCCAGCAAAACTTTTCAGTATTCATCGGATAAGACAGTGCTGTTGGCATTTGAATAAAAATACTCTTGTCACTACCACCCGTTTCCAAAAGTAAAACTCGGTGCTCACCGCTTTCAGTGAGTCGATTAGCCAATACGCACCCTGCGGAACCGGCGCCAACAATAATATAATCAAATAGTTTATTCATTTTGGTATGTTTGGTTGGATATTTCTTCAAGCATTAGAACAATATTCGTTTTAAACTCAACGTCCGTCGCAGAAGGTGTTTCAAGAACCGAGTAAAAAGCCGCTACAACTCCGGTAAGCATATTAATTAATAGGTACTGACCGCCATAACCGCCATGCCCGATCCAGTTCTTACCCACCATGATCTGGTTTGAGTAACGAACAAAATCATCTTCGCTGGGTGGCCCTCTCTTTAATTTCATATATTTAGGCCCCGGATTGGTCAACGTCTTGTCTATAAATGAGGTAGAGCCAGAGCGTCGATTATTAACACCCTCTCCTCGCCTTGCAAACAAAAGACCCAATCGCGCTAAATCTCGGGCAATTAGGGAGCCACCACCGGACAGTGTGGGCATGCCAGTCCTGTCCGTTCCCATATGAAGACCATCTTCAAAGCCGGCAGCTTCAACAGCAGACAATAGCCACTCTCTTAGTGATTGATCACTGACCTTTTCTAACAAAAGGGACAATACATCGGAATTGCTAGATTTGTATAAAGCTTGGCCGGTGTTATTCTCTAAACCAACCCCATCGATGGCTTTAACATTATTGAGAAACTCTTTATTAGTTTGCTCTGTTGAATTTTCACTCGGTAGACGCCACCCTATGGCAGTTTCCTGCAAATAAGAAGAACTAAATGGATCCAGATAATCTTCGGAATATTGATTTTGAATATCCATATTTAATACGCTTTGTAGGCTGGCATTGGCATACCCACTACCTATATCTGGCAAGTATTCGGAAATGGTTTTCTCTAAATCAAGCAGGCCATTCTCTACAAGTTCGCCAATAAAAAGATTGAGAAACATCTTTGAAATTGATTGAATCGAGTGCGGCTGAGTATCAGGAAAATCGTCTGCATATCGCTCAAATAAAATGCTTTGATCTTTCACAACAACAAGAGAGCAAAAGCTATTATGTTCTAGCATCTTCTTGACTAAAGGTATCTGTTGAATGGCCAAATCCTGTTGATTTTCTAGCGCCAAAACCAAATCAGAACGCAAGAAAATGCCATAGCGATTAATTCGATGAAGATTGCGAAAACTCATTCGTCGAAATTCCGGCAAATTCCATCTGGCCTTATTGTCACAAAGAGTGACCAAGTCAGGGTTTTGATAAAATTTATAGGTACTACTGTTCATTATTTTTTTGCTATTCTCTCTTGTCTTTATTAGAATTTAGAATGGGCTGTCCACATTATTCAGACGGATGAAGATACTTTTTACTTGGGTGTAGTGCTTTAAAGTTTCAGGGCCATTTTCGCGACCAATGCCGGATTGCTTATAACCACCCACTGGCATTTCAGCAGGAGAATCGCCCCAACTATTAATCCAGCAAATACCTGCCTGCAGTTGATTAATGACACGATGTGCACGGTTAATGTCCTGAGTGAAGACACCTGCAGCCAGACCAAAGCTAGTGTCATTCGCCCGAGCAACAACTTCATTCTCATCATCAAAGCGCAGCACCGACATTACCGGGCCAAAAATTTCATCGGTAACGTTGGCCATATCATCTTCACAATCGGCAAATATTGTTGGTTCAACGAAAAATCCATCACGTGTTGTAGCGGAATCATGTCGCTTACCGCCGCATATTAGGCGCGCATTGGATGCTTTCGCTCGATTGATATAACTCATCACCTTGTCAAGATGTTTGGCATTAATTAGCGCTCCCATTTGAGTCTCTAAATCCATTGGGTCGCCCAGCTTGATTGCCTCACTGCGTTGCTTCGCTTTGTCTAAAAATGCATCGTAAACATCACTCTGCACAAACACTCTAGTGCCATTTGTACATACCTCGCCTTGGGTGTAAAAGTTAGCCAATAAAGCGCCAGATACGGCGTTATCTAAATCAGCATCATTAAAAATAATTAAGGGTGATTTACCTCCCAGCTCCAAAGTAACCTCTTTGATTGTTGCGGCCGCATCGGCCATCACTTTTTTTCCAGTTTCACAGCCACCGGTAAATGAAACTTTTGCAATACGCGGGTGTCGAGATAAATATTGACCAACGCGATAATCACCCAGCACGACATTAAAAACACCCGGCGGCATACCGGCTTCAGTGTATATTTCAGCAAGTTTAAGGGCGCTCAAAGGTGTATCTTCTGAAGGCTTAAAGAGCATTGAATTGCCAGCCGCTAAACACGGAGCCGACTTCCACATTGCAATTTGTATCGGATAATTCCAAGCACCTATGCCTGCGCAAACTCCTAAGGGCTCTCGCTTTGAAATGAAAAAGGTATTACTGTCTAAATCTTGTTGTGCGCCCTGTAGAGCCGGTATTAAGCCGGCGTAATATTCAATCACATCAGCACCACTGTGAATATCAACACAATTCGCCTCTTGCAGCGGTTTGCCGGTATCCATCACCTCTAGGGCGGCTAACTCATCGTTACGCTCTCGCAAAATAGCAACAGCTTTAAGCAATATACGACTACGCTCGAACGCCGACATAGCCGACCAAACAGCAAAACCTTTTTCAGCGGAAAGTACCGCTTTTTCAACATCAGCCTCACTGGCCTGATCGACCTGACAAATAACTTGGTTTGTGGCTGGGTTAATGGTTTCAAACGACTCATTAGAATCTGCTTTGACGTAGGCGCCGTGAATATAAAGGTGTTGTTGCATACTAATTACTTTTCCTAATTGTTTTTTTGGTGAATTAAAAGAAAACGTTCCGGTACTGTTGACTTAATATAATCGCCAATAATGCCTTCAGCTTGTTGTGGGTCAATCCCCTTGGGTGCCAGTGCGCCACGTAGCCACATGCCATCGATCAGTGCTGCTACAGCAATTGCAACAGATCTAGCCTCATCAACTGTCAGCATGTGTTTTAATTCAGCTCGTAAATAAGACAGCAGGCGTTTTTCATTGACTTGTTGCAGGCGATAAAGTGCCGGATCATGCATTGCCCGAGACCAGAAGGCCAACCAAGTTGAGGCAACATCAGAGTTAACTTGCCCACCACTAAAATTAGATTCAACAATAGCAAGAACTCGACCCAGTGGATCTTCTTTACTGGTTTTATCAAGTGTCGCCCGTGTTATATCAGCCAGATCTTTCAGGATAAAACGCATTGTCGCTTCTAATAAACCATCCTTACCACCGAAATAGTGGCTAATAATACCCGGAGATACACCAGCAGCTCGCC
>DUCF01000054.1:0-606 GCA_012959965.1 Candidatus Thioglobus sp.
CCAATCTATTTTTTCAAAATCTGGGTGATAAGAAAAAACCGGTGTCATCACCTCCGACACCAATGCCTGAAATGGCATTTCTGGCGGCAATGGAAACGCTTGCGCCGCGGAAAACAACAAATGATCATCCCAGGTCACGTGCACCAATTGATTGCCGTGAAAATTTTCTACTTTATCTCTGACGATATCTACATAACCGTCTTTTGCAATAACTGCCATATCTATACTCCTATGCGGCTTAAGCCTGTTTCACTTTTTTGTCTGCGCCTTTCCATTCCTGCCAACGCGCATGATCTTGAGAACCAATATAATCGCCACCATCTTCTGGCGCGAACTTATACCACTCAAGCACTTCAGGAATGGTTGCTCCACCACAGTTACCTTGGAAAATTTGATGAACTGGCAACCATGCTTGTGCATATTTCTCAGGCTCATGATCAAAGATATCTTTACAGCCGTCTGAACAAGTATTGTATTTATCACCCTTATATTCAGACGCTCTGAAGCTAAGTTGCATTGGATCTGTTTCCACTTCTGTAAATATCATTGGAATTTGACACACTTGGCACAACTGAGGAAGCGCCTCTAGATATTTAAAGGTACCTT
>DUCF01000054.1:648-1710 GCA_012959965.1 Candidatus Thioglobus sp.
CAAAACGTGGACGGTAGTATTTATCAAAGGTATCTGGATACTTCTCAGACAACCAATTCATTTTTTCTTCTGTTGGCAAGAACGTGTGGAAACCCGTTGCATTACCAAGCAAACAAAAGACCGACCATACTTGGTGACTTAAATGATCTGCTTCAGCTGTTGCCAATTCGTGATATTTCGGCATTCTAAGACCGTAACGTGACAAATCTTCAAATAACGCACCACCGTTTTCTACAAAATACACATCCCATGCTTCTTTCCAAGACATTGGACTATTGGTTAACATGTAATCTTGCATTGCTGACACTAGCGCTAATAATCTATACGCTCTCCAGAAATGCTTATCCATCCAGCGTTGAACAATCGGCAAATTATCTTCATGCTGTTCAAGCATAAATTTAATAATCTCAAGCCCTAACGTCATATGGCGTGATTCATCAGACTGCGCTGAGAAACCAAACGTTACCGTTGCCATATCACCGTTGTACGCAGCACCCGACATAAAGGGCACAAACAATAAATTGGTTAACACGTATTCGAAAGCAAATGAAATTGATGTAATAAATTCAAATGGCCCCGCTGTTAGCGCGTCTTCAGAAAATGATTTTGGTACCGATAAATACCACACGCGGTCAAACTGATAGAACGGGTCATGCAAGCCATTAAAGTGCTTATTGTAATGGCTGATAGTATGAACCTGCGTTTGCTGATGACGTAACTCATCAATTGCCTGCATTTGACAAGCCACTCGCGCACCATCGCCTCTAAAGTGACGTCCTAAATGTGCAAAGCCCCTGTGCGCCGCATATTCAATTGGCGTAACACCGGTAATGAATAGTTTAATCGCACTCAAATAGCTGGCATCAGACAGGTTAGTTTGACCGTTATTTTGTGCGAAGCTATCAATAACCGCGTACAGTTTTTTCTCTTTTTCCGCTTGAAATTTCCAGTAAGCATCCATCGTTAAACGGAACGGGTCTTCCCATTTATCCCAATCGGTAATTTTAATTCCTTCAAATGAATCGTATGGAAACACATCATCCATATCGTGATGCGTTGTTT
>DUCF01000054.1:1763-3133 GCA_012959965.1 Candidatus Thioglobus sp.
GCTGGCATTTTATTATCCTCTTTAGCTCTGGCAGTTAGTGCCAGCTAAGTTCAAATTTATCTTCGTCTTCATCAACGTTACCCGCCAATGACACCAGAACAAGGTGAAGTTCTTGCACATCCCATTCACGCCCGATTTGCTCTTCTACCGTCTCGCGGTTAACAACCATACTACCCGCACACTCCATACGAACCATACCCGGCTGGTATTGAATATTAGCATCTGGATTATCTTGCTCTACCGCCTCAATAATTGGGCGCGCATCTTCGTTATCTTGAACAATTAAAAATACCGTATTTTTCTTATCTGACATGCTTAACTCCTTTTTAATCCAGTAATGCCATTTTTAGTCAAGCGGGCTAACAACGCTTCTTTAACTTCTGTTAGCTGCTCAATACCATCAGCACCGAATGCTTTAGTAGCAACAGGCTCCAACGCCCCAACCAATCTATCTGTCCACTTATTCGTCCATTCGCTTAATAATTCTTGATTAGCGTCTGATTCTTTTGCCGTTACTTTGGCTAAAGCATTTGTCCAACGAACAGTTTCTTTATACCAGTCGTCCATAAACTCAGTCAGCATAGCGATAGTCGCACCGCCATCCGTGGTTAATTTTTTCTCAAAACGATCATATAGAAGCGGGAACACCAAACCATCCAGTACGAAGTTTTGCGCAACCATTAGTTCAAACCAATCATCAAGCACGAACATATCTTCAATCGCATGGCGCAAACCTTGCCACTCAGGCGCTTCCATCCAAGCTTGCTTACCTGCATCCAAAGATGTTTCTTCATTGCCATCCAACAATAAACCTAGTCGCGTCACATATTGGGCCATACCCAATCTGTCCATCGCATTGAACATACAAACTGTACTAAAATTTGAACCGTAACATTCATCTGTCATTTGGCAGTTGTTCATATTCGCTGCCCACTCAACATGACGCAATGGCACTAAAATTTCACGCGCCGCTTGCTTCACTTCTTCAGGCACAGAATCGAATAAATCACGCTTATCCACAAATGTAAAATTATGTTCCGCCACGTCTTGCTGTTTAGAACGCGCAATTGTATAAGTCCCGTAATAATATTGACGTGGGTCAGCAAAGCTATACCAATCTTCCATCACAATCGCTGTTCTACTCGCGTCGTAAAGCTCATGATTTTTATCCCAAAGTGGGCGGTACTGAAAGTTAGTCGTTGGCTGAATATCATAAACAGCTTCTTGGTAACGAGAAGCTGGCTTCTTATCGCCAAAGCGCTCTTTCAAGTTGCCATACGACAACCGAACTGGTTGTATGGATTTTGCTGAAATCTCAATACTCATGTATTTCTCCTACCCTTATAAATTAATCTTATTGTCTATAAATC
>DUCF01000055.1:0-1706 GCA_012959965.1 Candidatus Thioglobus sp.
TAATGCCTTTTAAAGAGATAGATTAGGTTCAATTGAAACTGCAGTAGTAAATAATAAAAATTTCACAAAGAATTGCAGTTGATAACAAAAAATATAAGAAGAAACACCTTATTAAAATAGATAAATACAGTCAAAATTAAAAGTAAACTGTATTTCAGTAACAAAAGATAGAAGCAGTTTAAACAGAGTAAGACAAGTAATTTTTAACCGACCTTAACGATTATTTAAAATGAGAGTAACAGAAATTACTTACACCGAGGAGTGTGAGACATATCAAATACACGGCGGCGAAGCGCTTTCAATTGATCTACAAAGTGGTGATCATGTGGAGATAATTGATGTTGAAGGCGATCAAAAATGCAGTGTGCTAGCTTTCGATGCTAGCGGTGCTTGTGCAATCAATTCTCTGAATTGGAAAAGCACGCCAAATTCGAGCAAGTCATCATTACCTTATGATGATTCCTCAGACATGCTTAAGGCAATCCTTAAATCTAATAAAATCGACACAGATGCTACCGACGTAGCGGAGTTGTTCGATGATCTAAGTTCATCAAATTCAAGACAAGATTTTCAAGTTGAGAAAGATACATTGTGTGTGTTTGACGCCAAAGGCGGCGCGATGCCTATTGATCAACAATCAACGCCGACTGAGATATTAATTAATGTCACTCGTGCAAACCCTAAAGCCACAGAAGACCGCTTGCCGGAACCACTGGCCGAGCCTCTTCAGGATTTTAGAATCCCACACAGCTCTGCGAAGTCGTATACCGTTAAGGCAGGTCAATATATTCAAATTATTGACGTTCAGGGGCAGCAATGCTCGGATTTCCAGGCGTTTTCAGTTGCAGATTTGGCTAACGGTGTTGAATCAATGCTTGACCCAACTGTTACAAGGTCCTTAATGTTGTCGAGCTATCCCGCGCCGGGCACGCACGACAAGTTTTATAATCAAAATTCAGAGCCGTATATTGAGGTGATTCGTGACACCGTATGTAGACACGACACATTTGGTTTAGCCTGTAATTCAAAATACTATGATGATCGTGGTTACCCGGGTCATATTAGTTGTACGGAGAATTTTAATCGCACTTTGAGTGAGCACGGTATTGCAGCGCGTAAGAATTGGGTTGCGGTCAATTTCTTCTTTAACACTAATATTTTAGAGTGTCATACACTGGCTTCAGATGTTTCATGGTCACGAGCAGGGGATTTTGTTCTGCTTCGTGCGGTAACGGATTTAGTCTGTGTTTCATCGGCTTGCCCTGATGATACTTCGCCAGCTAACAACTGGAACCCAACAGATATCCACGTCAGAGTGTATGATGCGGATAATGATTTCTCTCAAGGTATCGATTTTAGACCCGATCCACAAACCATAGCAACCATGACTAAAGAAACAGGATTTCACAAGAATACCTCGAAATTAACGAGGAACTTCACAGAATACAATGGCTACTGGTTGGCGCTTGATTACACCAACTTGGGTCAAATCAAAGAATATTGGCAGTGTCGTGAAGGTGTTGCAATGATTGATTTGTCGCCTTTAAGAAAGTTTGAAATTTATGGTCCTGATGCTGAGGCCCTGTGCCAGTATGCTATCACCAAAGATGTTCGAAAAATGGCTATTGGTCAAGTTGTCTACACGGCTATGTGTTATGAAAATGGCTGCATGATTGATGACGGTACCTTATTTAGACTTTGTGAAA
>DUCF01000055.1:1777-9368 GCA_012959965.1 Candidatus Thioglobus sp.
CCCAAGAGAAAGGTTTTAATGCGTTTGTTAAGTCATCAACCGATCAATTGCAAAATGTCGCCGTACAAGGTCCAAAGAGTCGTGATACGTTGAGAAAGATTATTTGGACAGCAAAAACACAAACAACGGTCGATGAATTGAAGTGGTTTAGGTTTACTTTTGCTCGTATTGGTGGAGAGTTCGGTATTCCAATTATGTTATCTCGCACTGGTTATTCTGGCGAGTTGGGATATGAAGTATTTGCTCATCCAGACGACTGTGAAGCTGTTTGGGATGCAATTTCTGAGGCCGGAGAGGAGTTTGGAATTTGCCCAGTCGGCCTTAACGCACTTGATATGTTACGTATTGAAGCTGGCTTGATCTTTGCGGGTTACGAATTCTGCGATCAAACCGATCCGTTTGAAGCCGGAATTGGTTTCGCGGTGCCATTAAAGACCAAAGAAGAAGATTTTTCCGGTAAGGAAGCATTAATTCTTCGCAAGAATTCTCCACAGAGGACTCTTGTTGGGTTAGAATTAGCTAAAAATGAAGTTGCAACACCGGGAGATGGTGTATATATTGGTAAGCAGCAAGTAGGGCACATTACAAGCGCAACACGTTCACCGATACTTAAAAAGAATATTGCCTTGTGTCGAATTACTACTACAGCATCCGAGATTGGAACTGCAGTTGAAGTAGGCAAGTTAGACGGACATCATAAAAGGTTAGAAGCAACAGTTGTGCGCTTTCCGTTTTATGACCCTGAGAAGACTAGAGTTAGAATGTAGGTCTAGTCCTTCGGGAGGTAAACATTCTTAGACGTAACTAAATCTAAGATTGTGGGAGTGGTTTTTTGGCAATTTTGCCGGAATAATCGCATTGAAAGTTGGTTTTATTAGTTTTCTCGCTTTTGAGAAAATGAATAAATCAGCGAACTATAAAGGAGAAATAAATGAATAAGTTCACTTCTAAAGCGGCTGCTGCTGCTTTAACAATGACTTTGGCTTCTGTTTCAGGTCAGTCTTTAGCTGACTCGAGCGAGCCAATTGTAATTCCAACTCATAACTGGTCAAGCCAAGTAGTAATGGCTTACGTTATTGGTGGTATTTTTGAAAACATGGGTAACAACGTAGAATACGTTTCTGCAGACTCTCAAGGTGTATACGAAGCTATTCGTCTTGGTGATGTTACTATCTCTCATGAAGTATGGCAGTCTAGTTTTGGTAAGTCTTTCCAAAACGCTCTTGATGCAGGTGGTCTAATCGACGCTGGTACTCATGCTGCTCCAACTCTTGAAGAGATTGGTGTACCTACATGGGTAATCGACCAAAACTTATGCCCAGGTCTTCCTAGTTGGGAAGCTCTAGCAGGTTGTGGTTCAGTATTTGCTACTGCCGGTTCTGGTGGTAAAGGTCAAATCCTTGAAGGCCCACAAAGCTGGCACGGTGAAGTTTATCCAAACCGTCTTGCTGCACTTGGTCTTGATGATGAGTACGTAATTAAGTTTGCTGGTGGCGCTGACGCACTATGGGCAGAGATTGCTTCTGCTACAGCTGAAGGCCGTGGTACTATCGTCTTTAACTGGACTCCGAACTTTACGGATGCTGAAGGTTTCACGTTCATCGAGTTCCCTGAGTGGTTCGCTGGCTGTAGAATCGCTGACGGTGGCACAATGGAAACTACTGGTTGTGGTTCACCTAAGGGTTGGTTGAAGAAAGCTGCTAACGCAGACTTCCCAAGCACTCACCCAGATGCATACGCTATGTTTGAGAAGATGTCATTTACAACAACTGACATCGGCCAAATGGCTGCTCTAGTTGACATCGATAAGATGGATCATAAATCAGCTGCTGCTACATGGTTGGCTGATCACGAAAGTGTGTGGAGAGCTTTTATTGACTAAAGCTTAGATACCAATACTCCTGGCCTTATGGTTCGGGAGTATTTATTCGGTACCCTAGTCCCTTGGGTTTTATCTAAGCTTAAGGGATTCAGGGTATTTTTTTAGATGTTAGTAAGATAGTTTATTTTGCAATAAAAGATAATTTAGGAAGTAATTATGTCTGTTCAAGAACAACCCGTCATCAAGTGTGATTCCGTATATAAAATATTTGGCGAAAATGCCGACAAAATGCTCAAGCTAGCAGGTGGAAATGTTGACGCACAAGAATTCCAAAATGCAGGCTGTGTCGTTGGTGTAAACAACGCATCGTTTGAAGTTCACAAAGGTGAAATGTTGGTGGTTATGGGGCTTTCAGGCTCGGGTAAGTCAACACTTCTTCGTTGTATTTCGCGTTTAACAGACGCTACTGCAGGTAATATTTATATCGATGGTGAAGATGTTACAAAAATGAACGACAAGGAGTTGATTGAACTCCGTAGAAACAAAATGGGTATGGTATTTCAGAGTTTTGCCTTATTACCCCACAAAACCGTATTAGAAAATATTGCCTTTCCTTTGCAAGTTAAAGGCAATACTTTAAAAGACAGTATGAACAGAGCCATGGACATGGTTGAGCTTGTTGGTCTAACTGGCCGTGAGAATTATTTCCCAAGAGAGCTTTCGGGTGGACAGCAGCAGCGTGTTGGTATTGCCCGCTCTTTGGCTGTTGAACCGGATATTTGGTTCTTAGATGAGCCTTTCTCAGCGCTTGATCCTCTTATTCGTAAAGAGATGCAGGATGAGTTCTTAAGGCTTCAGGCTGTATTAAACAAAACAATTTTATTTGTTACCCATGACTTTGATGAGGCAATTCGTCTAGCAGATCGTGTGGCCATTATGAAAGACGGCATTATCGAGCAAATCGATACACCGGCCAACATTGTTCTTAATCCGGCAACGGACTACGTACGTAAATTTACCGAAGAAGTGCCTAGAGAAAAAGTGCTTAAAATTATATCGGTAATGGATCCAGTAGATGGCGGAATAGAGCTAAGTGATTTTAAAGTCTCCCAAGATGCTATTATTGAAACGGTTGCCGAGCGCGTCCTTAGCGAGGAAAAAGCGGTTGCAGTTGTTGATGCTGATGACAAAGTTGTTGGCTTGCTACACAGAGCAAAAGTTATTCATGTGTTGTTTGGTGAAAACGCTTCACTTGAAAGCAAAAGCTAAGGTTTGCCCATTATGAATTATTTAAATTATTTTACGGATCGTCCCAAATTGATACAATTTGGTATTGTCTTAATTGTTTTCTTTCTTCTTATGTCGATGACAGGGGAATATCACGATTTAATGGTACAGCGTGATTTCTTTGTTAAGGCTGTTGAAAGAGGTAATATTCAAGACTCTGTTGGATTTTTTGAATCGATCAGGATGATTTTTAGCTGGCAATTGCCACCGCAACTTGTCAGACTTCCAGAGATTTCTTTCTGGAACCCTTCGGTCGGCACATCCTTTCTTAATTGGTTGATTGCTGTATTTGTCGCTACGGGTTTGGTGTTTAATAACTACACTAAAACCACTGATAAGAATGACTGGTTCGTTCATAACTGGGGTCAAATTTTCACCAAAGGTTTTATTGGTATTCTTGCTGGTACAATATTGGCGCCGACTCTGTATAACTGGTTCTTTGGCGAGATTACAACCAGTACTTTTTGGGATGTTCCTGGCTATGTGCACCAATATGGCCAGTATTTGATGTTCGATTTTTGGATTGTAGATCATTGGAACCCTCGAGCAAGAAGATACGACGAATGGGGAGTTGTTAGAGTGGTTACTAGGACGCTTGCCGACTCACTGCAGTTCATCATTACGCTCATACGTGAAATCTTAATGGGTGGCTTTAGAACCATCGTTACTTTGGCGGATACTTTTTCCAGTCAAACCGGCTGGGATTGGATGGGTGAGAATAAAGGACAGTGGTATGCAAGTATTCCAGCCCTACCGTGGACAGTTCTTACTGCTGGTGCATTTATATTAGGCTATAAGTTAGAAGGCCTCAAGCTTGCCGCTCTAGCCAGTTTGGGTTGTCTCTATCTATTGGCGTTTGGTCAATGGGAGCCTGCAATGGAGACGCTTTCATTTATTCTCGTTGCCGCACCAATTTCAGGCATTGCTGGCGTTATTTGGGGTGTCTTGGCATTCAAGAGTAAAGCAGTCGAAAAAGCAATAACACCAATATTAAATGTTGCGCAAACTTTGCCGCATTTCTCTTATTTGGTACCTGTTATCGTATTCTTTGGTCTGGGTGATCATGCGGGTGCGATTGCAACAATTATTTTTGCCACACCACCAATGGTTCGCTTAACGCTTTTGGGGCTTAAAAAAGTACCACCTGAAGTGGTTGAGGCTGGCATGATGAGTGGTTGTAAGAATTATCAACTGCTGTTCAAGGTTTTAATTCCAACAGCAAGATATGACATTTTGATTGGTGTTAACCAAGTTATTATGCAGTGTTTAGCAATGGCGGTCATCGCTTCCTTAATTGGCGCCAAAGGCTTGGGCTTTAATTTATTGCTCGCATTGAACCAGCTTAGAATTGGACAGGCGTTAGAGCTGGGTATTTGTATTGTAGTTATCGCTGTGGTATTGGATAAATTATCCCTTGCTTGGGCAAACAAGCAAAAAGATTATTTCGCCGATTTGAGCTTTGTTGAACGCAACAAAACCGGTCTACTGTTCGTTGCCATTTTCTTTGTTGCTTGTCTACTAGCTTGGGCGGGCACTACATTGGTTGGTGGCACTGTCTTTAATTTTATAGATCAGATGATCAACGGTATGCGAAGCGGCTTGGCCGGTGTGTTCGATATAACACTCTATCCAATTAAAGAAGGTGCTTCAAATTACCTCTGGTCAGTGCCGCATAATATGGGCATTACTACCGAGCCTTTTTGGCAGGGTGGTGTGGACTGGATGGTTGTTAACTGGGCAACGGATATTAAAGTATTTAATAATTGGTTGCTAATCGAAGTGTTAATGCCGATGAAAGGAGCCTTCCTGGCGATGCCAGTCATTGCAACCTTTGTATTGTTTATGGGTATAGCTTATATTATTGGTGGCGTTCGCTCATCATTGATTATTGGTGGCTTCCTCCTCTTTATGGCTTTAACTGAGTGGTGGGAAAGAGCGCTTATTTCAATGTACATGACGACATTTGCCGTGATTGTTTCGGTAATTATGGGCACCATTGTTGGTGCTATCGCTGTACAAAACAAGCGCGCTACTAAAGTTATCTTGTTGATTTGTGATACATTCCAGGTTCTGCCGTCGTTTATTTACTTAATCCCAGTGATTATGTTGTTTGGTATTAACGATACGGCTGTTTTGATTGCGGTCATGGTTTATGCGGTTATTCCGCCAACTCGTTACACAATTGAAGGTTTGCGCAGTGTGCCCGAATCATTACTTGATGCCGGTCATATGTCTGGCGCAACCAAATTGCAAAGGATGATTCAAATTGAATTCCCATTGGCATTCCCGCACATTATGCTAGGCGTTAACCAGTGTGTTGCTTTTGCCTTGTTCATGGTTGTTATTGGTGCCTTTATTGGTACAGACGATTTGGGACAGCTTATTTTGGGCGCATTGTCTGATAAGAAAGGTATTGGTACCGGTTTGATGCTGGGCTTTTGTATAGCGTTTATTGGTCTTGCAGTTGATAACTTGATTCAAGTTTGGTCTAAAAAGAGAAAAGCAGAGCTCGGTCTCGCCTAACTCTCTTTGTCTCTTAATTAAAATGCGGAGTATGGATTCATACCCCGCATTTTTTTTGATTCTACAAAGATACTGTAGTGGTGCCTTTTATGACCTGGGAGATGCCGAGAGTGTCCTTATAAGCCACAAATCACACTTTGGCTGACCAGTACATCTACATGCATTAGAGTTTTATGGCTATATTCTTGGTGCGAACGTAGTTATACAAAGCCTCAACGCCTTTTTCTCGTCCAAATCCAGATTTTCCGACACCGCCAAATGGTGTCGCCATCCCGCCTGCATACCACTCATTGACAAACACTTGACCGGCTTTTAAAGCGCTGGCTGTTTTATGGGCGAGTGACAGGTTCTTGGTAAAAACGCCAGCTACTAAGCCAAACTCTGTGTCGTTAGCAATTTGGATTGCCTCCTCGCTGCTCTCGAAAGGGATAAGACACAGTATGGGCCCAAAGATCTCTTCTTGGGCAATTCTTGAATCTGTTGGGACATTGGATAAGATAGTTGGCGCCATAAAGTGGCCGTTACGATCGATTCGAGTGCCTCCAGTTGCAACAGTGATGCCCTCGTTTTTAGCTTGAGTAATTTTTCTCTCAATCTCTTCTAATTGCTGCGCTGAAATAATTGGCGTTAAATCCGGGTTGTTTAAGCCGTGTCCAACGGTTAGGTTTTCAGCAAGTTTAACGCAGCGCTCAAGCACTTCATCATAGCGCTCTTTGCATACAAGTAATCTTGACATGGCTGAACACACTTGCCCTGCGTTGAAGAAAATACCCCATTTAACACTATCGATAACTTCTTCAATGTCGGCGTCTGCACAAACGATACCCGCAGATTTACCGCCAAGCTCCATCAATGACGGCACAACTTCGTTGGCTGCTGATTTTAAAATAGCTTGCCCGGTAGGTACCGAGCCGGTAAATACTATTTGGTCAATGTCTTTAGAGGCAACGAGTTTGGCGCCTAAATTTGCACCAACTCCATTAAGGATTGAAACCACACCTTTTGGCACGCCAGCTCGCTCGATTGCAAGACCGAGAGAGGCTAACGCCAATGGATCGAGTTCGGGTGATTTGATAATAACTGAATTTCCAGCAGCAAGTGCTGGTGCTAGTGAGCGCGCCGCGAGAGAGACTGGAAAGTTCCAGGGTACGATTTGCGCAGAAATACCGTACGGCTCATAAACTGTATAGTCAATGTAATCAGGACCTAGCGGTATTGACTTGCCTTCAATTTTATCTGCAAGGCCGCCGTAATAATCAAAATAATCTGCAGCTTCAATAAATTCGGCTTTGGCATCGTTGAGCGTTTTTCCACTTTCTTTGCACAACAGTTCTCCACCTTCGTCAACAAGCTTTCGAATTTCTATGGCAATGTTTGCCAACAGTTTGGCTCGATCCACCGGCTTCATGTCTTTTATTGCGCCAGATTCGAAACTCTGCCTCGCACCTAGCAATGCTTGAGACAGGCTTTTGTCTGATGCAAGCGCGCAATGGGCGATGATTTCACCCGTTGCCGGGTCTTCCACTGCAATTGATTCGTTGTTGTCGCCTTCTTGCCACTGACCGGCAACAAAATTTCTAACAAGATTGTCCTTTATAAGATTGTTCATGATGACTTTCTGGCCTTATTAACTTCTGTTGCCACCCAGTGATGGAAGCAGTGGGTGGGGCGGTCCATAGCTGGTGAGAATTTGCCACCATCAAACAGCAAGCCGTGTCTGCCGCTTTGCATACCCTCGACGACTCCTACATCTTCCAAAAATACCATCTTCCAAAATTTCGCATTAGCATCAACAAGCGCATTCAATGATGGCTTTTCTTCTGGTTTTTGCGAATAGTATATCGATACATGCTCTTTTGTTTTATTGGCGCTGATTGGCTCAATGATAATGGCATAAACATGATCTCTATGCGCACCCAAAAGTACATTTGGATAAAATGAAAGGTACTCACTACCCGT
>DUCF01000055.1:9446-17641 GCA_012959965.1 Candidatus Thioglobus sp.
TCATTTGGGTGTAAACATGAGAACCTTGGCCGGAAAAATGACCCGGCTCCTCAATGTCGTAATGATCTTCTATTTTGGAGGTTATGTTCAATTCCGGGTGAACCCATGGCAAGTGATAGCTTTCGCAATAGTTTTCCACGGCCAGTTTCCAATTGGTGTTAAGGGAAAGCTCGAACGATGAACTTTGGCCGCCGTGGTGAAGTGGCTTCTCGAATTCCTTCCATCGTTCAATAGCCTTGGCCGCATAATCTCTAAACTCAGGCGCATTGTCTGAGATATTAACAAAAACAATATCTTGCCAGACGTACGAACGAATTGTAAAAAGCCCAAGGTCGTCGTAATTTATTGCCTCGTGAGTGTTTTTTTCTGGGCCGCCAACCATTGGCGTGGCGCAAAGTTCGCCACTGAGTTTATAGCACCATGAATGATACGGACAGCGAATGGCGCCTATTATTTTTGTGGGCTCTTGGACCAAAATCATGCCGCGGTGACGACAAGTATTTTGGAATACATTGATACTGCCATTGTTATCACGCACCATGAGAAGGGGCATGCCGACAAAGTTAGTGGGTTTGGCGTCTCCCGCTTCTGGAATGTCTTTACCAAAGCCAATGGCCGACCAGTTGTTGAATAATACCGCTTGTTTCTCTTCTTCAAAAACGCTGTCACTGGTGTAGTGTTCGTTCGGCAAACCGCGCGCTGACTCGATTGGATTAAGAACGGCGTCAATATTGGTTAGGGGTATTTCAGACATAGAGAGATTGTCGAATGAAAAAACGACATGATACAATTAAGTCGAAATAAGCGCTGCCAATTAATTTCCTTAAAATAATTGAAATTAATTCAAGGAGGGTTTTGTTAGTTGATTATCTACGGCTTGGCGAGGAGGAAGTCTCTAAGTGCCTTAACATTTTCAGGCAGTAACTCTTCTTTTTCACTCATGATATAAATGGCAGAAGGTGCTGGAATGGTGGTGTCACCCAAGATAACCAATTCGCCGCTATCAATTTTTGGTTTGACTAGATGCTTCCAGCCAAGAACAATACCAGTGCCGTCACTTGCTGTTTGCAAGGCGATCATGTAATTATTAACATGCGTGCCGTGTGCAATTTTTCCTTTATAGCCCAGGGCGTTAAACCAAGAAAACCAATTCGACCAGTTTTTATCTTTGGCCCGTAGATGAATAAGAGACATTTGTGCCAACTCTTTAATGCTTGGATTGGGATTCTCTTTGGCAAATGTAGGACTGCAAACCGGCACCAATTCATCGTGGAATAAAGTGTGCTTTTGATTGGATTCGTTTTCGACAAAACCGTAGCAAATTTTCAAATCAACAGCCACACCTTGAGAGTTTGGGTTATCAGTGACGTGTTGGTTGACCGGAATTTCTGGGTGTTCGCGCCAAAATTCTGACAAACGCGGTGTTAACCACAAGCCAGAAACAGCTGTTGTTGCGCTGATGGTTACTTCTTGATCGTTAGCTGACCTTCTAAGATTGGCTAAGGTAGATGAAATCGCAGAAAAGCTTGATTGAAGCACGGCAAATAAAGACTCGCCGTGATCGGTGAGGTTGTTGCCGTGGTGTTTTCTGTCAAAAAGAGAGAGTCCAAGTTCAGTTTCAAGAAACTTGATTTGGTGACTGACAGCACCGGGTGTAACACCCAGCTCTTCAGCAGCGCCTTTAAAGCTTCGGTGACGAGCAGCTGTCTCAAATGTTGCCAAGGAAGTTAGCGGGGGTAATTTATAGTATCTGCGTGACATGATCTCTTCCTATAATGTTGAATACAAGTATACTTGCTTTTTATTTTAATTTCTAGCTATATTGTTTTGTGCGAGTGTACATGCACTTGTAATAATAGAGTTATTCTCTTATCTGTTGCTTTCAAACAGCCTATTCAGTAATGACGAGCAGGACTCAAAACTTATGATTGTTGTCAAGGTAGCGTGAATTCAACAACAACAAAGTAAGTGAATTTTTTGCTACTGATTTCATCTCGGTGTGAATATTTTTAAAATCTAGGAGTTTCATTTACAAGATAATAGTGCTATTAAAATTTCGATAAGTTTAACATTAATAGATTTAGTATGGTTTTATTAAGTCTAGTCATTTTTTTTATTTTCAACAAACCAATCCAATAGGAGAAATAGTATGTCATTTCCAAGTCAAGTCAAATATGTAATTGTTGGTGCCGGTATCCACGGCTTATCAACTGCATGGCGTTTAGGTGAGAAACTTAAAGCAGCAGGCCAAGACGTAGCAGGCCAAGTCGTTATTGTCGATAAAGCCGGTATCTCTGCAGGCGCTACAGGTATTGCCTGTGGTGTTGTTCGTAATAACTACTTCCAGCCAGCAATGCGTAAATTAATGGCGCACTCAGTTAGTGTTTGGGAGAGCGATCCTGAGGCGTTTAGTTATCATCCAGTTGGTTATATGCAAATCTCATGTGAAAGCATGCGTGAAGATGTTAAGCAAATTCACGCTGAGCAACAAGCTATCGGCTATGAAAGTGTGTTCATTGAAGGAGAAGACGAGTCACGTGAATACATGTTGAATCTTTTCGACGACTGGCAAGCCAAAGGCATTACCTCTGTATTGCACGAGAAGAAAGGTGGTTATGCAAATAACACTAAAGCAATGTACGGCCTTGCTAAAAAGGTTGAAGACCTTGGTGTTAGAATTATTACAGGTGTTGAAGTCACTGGCTTTACTAAGGATTCAAAAGGCACTGTTAGTTCAGTTGATACTAATCAGGGTTCGATTGCTTGTGAGCATGTTGTAATTGGTGCAGGTCCTTGGGTTCGTGATTTCTGGTCAATGTTGGACCTTCCCTCACATATCGAAGTAAAAGGCCTTGATGGCAATGTTCATGATGATGTTGATATGTGGCGTTTCTGGCAGCTTGAAGAAGGTGTTCTTCGCGTTGATCCAGAATTACTGCAAACAAACGACGGCCAAATGCCCCCAGTATTGCACGTAGATACTGACGCTCCTTTATACTCTGATGTTGACGGATCTCTTGTAACAGATGAAATGTGGGGTATCTACTACAAACCTGACTGGCATTTTGGTGGTATTCAAGGTGGTGCTGCACCATATGAAATCAAAAAACCAGCTGAGGAGGTGCAAATTGATCCTTATGGCCCTTCAAGCCCGGAATTTGTTTCTGGTCCAGAGTTTGCTCACATGTGGGTTTCAGCTTTGGCTCATTGTCATAAGCGCTTTGAAGGCACAATGCCAAAATATCACAAAGAGCCTTCAGGTGGTGTTGGTTGCTTTACTGCTGATAGCTTCCCGGTAATTGATACTTTTGCTGGCAATGTAACCGTTATTGCAGACTCAAACCACGGCTACAAGATGCTTGGTCTTGGTTGTTTGGTTGCTGAAGAGCTGATGGGCGAACAGCAAGATCTTTTAGAGCCGTTCAGATTCTCTCGCTTTAAAGAGGGTAAGTTACACCCAGTATCAAACAGCCCTTATCCTTGGAGTTAACCTGTGAGTAAGACAAAGTATTCTGCACTCAAGGTCTTGAAAGAGGCTTTGACGGGACACAAAGGCTGGGAGCCTGCTTGGCGCGATGCGGAGCCGAAGGCTGGTGGCTATGATGTTATTATTATAGGCGGCGGCGGCCATGGTTTGGCGACCGCTTATTATTTGGCAAAAAATCACGGTATTACTAATATAGCCGTGCTTGAAAAGGGCTGGATTGGTGGCGGTAATGTTGGTAGAAATACCACTATTATTCGTTCTAACTACCTTTTGCCAGGTAACGAACCTTTTTACGAGATGTCTATGCAGTTGTGGGAGAATCTTGAGCAAGATTTGAACTACAACGCGATGGTATCTCAGCGTGGTATTATGAACTTAATCCACTCGGATGCTCAACGTGATGCGTTTATGCGTCGTGGCAATGCAATGTTATTTGCGGATGCTGGTTGTGAATACCTAAACAAAAAAGAAGTTAAGGAAAGGTATCCTTTCCTTGATATGGACAATGCTCGCTTCCCAATTCAAGGTGCGTTAGCGCAACCTCGCGGTGGAACGGTTCGTCACGATGCCGTGGCATGGGGTTATGCCCGTGGTGCGAGTGATCTTGGTGTTGATATTATCCAAAACTGTGAAGTGACTGGTTTTAATATTGAGAACGGCAAGTGTCTAGGTGTGCAAACAACAAAAGGTGACATTAAAGCCGGCCGTGTTGGCGTTTGTGTTGCTGGCTCTTCGAGCCGCGTAATGGCTAAAGCGGGTATTAACTTGCCAATTGAGTCTCACGTATTACAAGCATTCGTAACTGAAGGTCTTAAGCCTGTTATGGATAACGTAATTACTTTTGGTGCGGGTCACTTTTACTGTTCACAGTCCGACAAAGGCGGTTTAGTCTTTGGTGGCGATATTGATGCATACAACACTTATGCGCAACGCGGTAATTTACCCGTTGTGGAGGATGTGTGTTCTGGCGGTATGGCGATTATGCCTATGGTTGGTCGAGTTAGATTATTGCGTATGTGGGGCGGTATCATGGACATGTCCATGGACGGTTCACCGTTTATCGATAAGACCGACATTCAGGAATTGTTCTTTAATGGCGGCTGGTGTTATGGCGGCTTTAAGGCAACACCTGCAAGTGGTTATTGCTATGCGCATTTATTGGCGACCGATGAGCCTCATGAAGTTGCAACAGCTTTCCGTTTAGATCGCTTCAGGCGTGGCGAAATGATTGATGAGAAGGGTGTTGGTGCACAACCTAACCTGCATTAGAGGATAAGACTATGATAATAAACCATCCGTTGTTAGGTCCTCGTGATTCTGAGGAGTTTGTTTATTTAGGATCTGCCGATCTTATTAATAGACCAACTAACTGGGAATCTGAAGAAGCTGCTGAAGACTTCTATCAGTACCTATACATTAGAGAAAATATTGCTGGTGACAACCGTGAACTTTGGTACCACGAACAAGGTGACCAATCTTGGTTAGTTGTTACTCGCTGTACTTTAACACATGAGATTAAAAGTGTTGAGCTTGCTCAAGACGTCTCAAGAGCACAGGGTCGATCAAAATGAGTCAAATTAACAGAATCGATGGCGGTCTAATTGACCAAACTAAATCTGTAAGCTTTGCTTTCAATGGCCAAATTTTAAGAGGTTATGAAGGTGACACGCTTGCTTCTGCATTACTTGCAAATAACAAGCATTTAGTAGGACGCTCGTTTAAATACCACCGTCCGCGTGGTATCGTAACGGCGGGTTCAGAAGAGCCAAATGCCATCATGGAAATCGGTCACGGTGCTTATAAAGAGCCAAATACACGTGCAACGATTACACAATTATATAACGGCTTAGAAGCCAACAGTCAAAACCATAGGGGCCCTCTAGACTTCGACTTTATGGCGATTACTGATTTCTTCTCGCCATTCCTAAGTGCAGGTTTTTACTATAAGACCTTCATGTGGCCAAAAGCCTTTTGGGAAAAATTTTATGAGCCAGTAATTCGTCATTCTGCTGGATTGGGCAAGCTTTCAATGCTTGAAGATCCAGACACTTACGATAAAGGTTTCCGCTACTGCGATATCCTAATCATTGGTGCGGGTGCTTCTGGCTTGTCTGCTGCACTAACAGCCGCTGAATCTGGCGCTAGAGTTATTCTTGCTGACGAAGATTTTGTTATGGGTGGCCGATTAAATTCGGAAACCAACGAAATTGACGGCATCAAAGGTAGCGAGTGGGCTAAGCAAGCGGTTGCAAAACTGGCTGTGATGGACAACGTTACATTGATGGTTGACACAACTATCTTCGGCGCTTACGATCACGGTATTTATGGTGCGATCGAAAATAGAGCCGACGAGGCAAGAGCTGATAGCAGCAAACCACGCCAAGTTAACTGGCGCATTTACACAAAACGCACAATTCTTTGTGCGGGCGCAACGGAAAGAGCAATTGCCTTTGGCAACAATGATCGCCCGGGCATTATGATGGCAGGTGCCGTTAGAACTTATCTAAACAGATTTGCGGTTGCTACTGGCCAGAGTATTAGTATCTACACGAACAACGATGACGGTTGGCAGACAGCGAAAGACTTGACTGATAAAGGTGTTAATGTTGTAGCCGTGATAGATTCACGCTCAATTGACCCTGTAATGTCAATCGAGGGTGCTGAGATCTTTATGGGTACGGATGTAACTGACACTAAAGGTCGACGTGCGATTAAGTCTATTACTCTTTCAAATGGTAAAACGATCAATACAGATACGCTAGCCGTTTCTGGTGGCTGGAATCCAAACCTTCATTTAACTTGTCACCATCGTGGTATTCCTAAGTGGAATGAAGAACTTGCAACATTCTTGCCAGATTCTTCAGTGCCAGTTGGTATGTCGGTTGCGGGTCGTGCTAAAGGTACAATGGTGCTTGCTGACGCGATTGTTGAAGGCCATAACGAAGGCTCTGCTGTTGCACTAGATCTTGGCTTTAAAGCCGGTGATTCTAAGCCAGCGACGACAGCTTCAGTTGCCTACAACGTTACCGCGAAATGGGGTGTTCCAAGTGGCAAAAACCGCGCTTGGGTTGACTATCAGAACGACGTAACAGCCAAAGACATTAAGCTTGCCAACCAGGAAGGCTTTAAATCTGTTGAACACGTTAAGCGTTATACAACGCTTGGTATGGCAACAGACCAAGGTAAAACAGCGAACGTTCTTGCGATTGGCATCATGGCCGATAACATGGACAAATCGATTGAAGATACAGGTACAACGATTTTCCGTCCGCCATACAACCCAGTTGCTATGGGTGCGTTTGCGGGTAGAAGACGTGGTATGGAGTTTTATCCAACGCGTTACACACCCACTCATAAGTGGTCTGAAGAGCAAAATGCTATTTTTGTTGAAGTTGGCATGTGGTACCGTTCGCAGTGGTTCCCTCAGCCAGGTGAAACTTTCTGGCGCGACTCAGTGGATCGTGAAGTTAGGCAAACACGTGAATCTGTGGGTATCTGTGACGTAACAACGCTTGGCAAGATTGACCTTAAAGGAACCGATGTTTCTGAGTTCTTAAACAGACTTTATGTCAATGCTTTTGCTAAAGTACCAGTCGGTAAAACACGCTACGGTCTTATGCTTCGTGAAGACGGCATTGCGATGGACGACGGCACGACGGCACGACTTGGCGAGAACCATTTCGTGATGACAACGACTACTGCTAATGCGGTTAATGTTTATCGCCATATGCAATTCTGTCATCAGTGCCTATGGCCTGATTTAGACGTTCATATGATTTCTGTTACTGAGCAGTATGCACAGTACGCAGTTGCGGGACCAAATTCTCGTAAATTGTTACAGAAACTTGTTGATCCTGAGCACGACATTTCAAACGAAGCATTCCCTTATATGGGTGCTGGTGAAATCTCGATTTGTGGCGGCATTCCTGCAAGACTTTTCAGAATCTCGTTCTCGGGTGAGCTTGCTTATGAAATCGCTGTTCCTACACGCTATGGCGATTCGTTGATCCGTGTGTTGATGGAGGCGGGTAAAGAGTTTAATGCAATTCCTTACGGTACGGAAGCACTGGGTGCGATGCGTATTGAAAAAGGTCACGCGGCGGGTCCTGAGCTTAACGGCCAGACAAGTGCTTACGACCTTGGAATGGGTGGTATGGTCTCTGGTAAGAAAGACTTTATCGGTTACACACTTGGCTTGCGTGAAGGCATGCAACGTAATGATCGTATGCAAATGGTTGGTTTCAAGCCAGTTAATAAGAGCGCTTTATTGGATGCAGGTCATTCAATGGCTGGCGCACACTTGGTTAACTTGCGTGATAAACCAGATACGTTTACCGATCAAGGTTGGATTTCCTCATCGATCTATTCACCAATATTTGGGCACTACATTGGTTTGGGTTATATTAAAGGCGGACACAGCCGTAAAGGTGAGACGGTCCGTGCAGTTGACTTAGTAAGAGGTCAGGATATTGAGGTTGAAATTGTATCCCCGCATATGTATGATCCAGAAGGGGAGTGTCTACGTGTTTAACAATATTCCCTTTGACAAAACTTCAGGAGAAGCCTGTGTCTGATTATACAATTGTAAAAGAGTCACCACTTGGTGGTGCCGAACATGAGTTCGATGGTGTAACTGTCTCTGAGGTAGTTGATCAATCGTTAGTAATGATTGCCATGCCAAATGGCGAGGCTGAAGAAATCGAAGCTG